>CAZBEN010000036.1:0-2743 GCA_964490955.1 uncultured Zetaproteobacteria bacterium
TATGCATAAAGTACAGGCACTGCCGGGCGCATTTCCTCTGCATGAAAATCGTGATTTTCTGTCAGAAAGCGAATGGGTGATATTTAAATTGCTGTGTAAACCGGTTGATTCTCTGGCTGAAGAGGATGCACAGTCACTTTCCGCCGCAACGGGCAATCAGGTCTCACCCGAACGCTGCGATGAACTGATTCGTATTGTACGCATTTCGCAATTACCGGGGTTAGGCAGCTGGATTGCACGCCTGCTCGCTGAAGCAGGCTTCGGCGATACCCATCTGCGTAACAGCAGTGCCACGCATATTACCGACAGCGTTAATAAAAAAGCAGGATATAATATCTGTAACGAAGCTACCACACGGGCGCTCCAGACATTACAACTACAGTGGAAAGGTGCAGAGTCCTGAGCAAATCAACAACGGATGATGATTATATGAGTGAGAGAATACTGGTCACCGGCGGTGCCGGATATATCGGTTCCAATATTGCAGCGGCACTGATTCAGCGCCCCGGTACGGATGTGCTGGTGGTGGATGACTTTTCATCTGGTGACTGGCGCAACCTGATGCATATAGATTGCGAAGTGCGCGCGGCGGACTGCGATGATCCGGCTCTGCTCGAAGAAATCGCCGATGGTGCTTTTTCCGCCATTTTCCATGAAGCTGCAATTACGGATACAACCATCATGGATCAGCGCCTTATGATTGAGGTCAATACCAATGCCTTCGCTGACATGCTAGAAGCCTGTCATATATCCGGCACACGCATGATATATGCCTCCTCGGCGGGCACATATGGCAATTCTCCCGCTCCCAACATGGTGGGCTCTGGCGAAGAACCGGAAAATATCTACGGCTTTTCAAAACTGGCGATGGATCGCCTCGCCAGTCGTCGCTACGAGACACATGCGGCTCCGATTATCGGGCTGCGCTATTTCAATGTGTACGGGTCAGGCGAAACGCATAAAAATGAAAAGACCGGCAACAAAACCGCCTCGATGATTCTGCAGCTCTACGAGCAGGTGAAGGCAGGCAATCAACCGCGTCTGTTCAAATATGGCGAACAAAAAAGGGATTTTGTGTATATCCGCGATGTTGTTGCTGCTAATCTGGCTGCACTGGATGCGCCCCGCTCCGGCGTTTGCAATGTCGGATCAGGACTGGCACGCCCGTTCAATGACATTATTCAAATTCTTTCAAAAGAACTGGAAACCGATTTTGAAATTGAATACTTCGACAACCCGTTCACATTTTACCAGAATCATACCGAAGCCGATCTTTCTGTTACCGGCGAGCTGCTGAACTGGCAACCTGAATGGACACTTGAAAAGGGCATGCGGGATTACATCACACTACTGGAAAAGGGCTATCGTGGCCCTGTAGAGGCGGCCTGATGCGTTATTTTATATTAAGTTCTGCACTACTGGGTCTTTTGCTGGCCGGCTGCATGCATGTACCCATCCATCAGGGTAACAGGCTGGATGCCAATGAGATTAATCTGATTCAGGAAGGCGATTCAAAGTTCAGCATCGAACAGAAACTTGGCTCGTCAATACTATCTAGTGCCCTGCATCCGAACCGTGTGACCTACTATGAAGAGTTTGAAGATGAGGATACCGGTGATATGCACAAACGCGGCATAGAAATTATTTATGATGATGCGCTACGTGCCAAATCAATTCGCCGCTTCGGTTTTGATGAAAAAGAACCTGAAAAATCCGGCTGGTTTCAGTGACCATTCCAGACATGGAAAGCCAGCAGATTGAAGTTTCAAGGCATAACACTAGGAATAAAGTGAATTACCCCGTTCATGGCAAGCCGATCATGATCCGTACTTACAACGCTGTCACCAGTATCACACTATCCGCAAGGTGGAGAAAGTATCTGGCCATAATGCCGGCATTATTTGCTCTGGGCTGTGCTCATTCCACGAATGTTGCCATGAATCAACAGCCGGAACAGAAAACACAGACAGCTTCAATTGAGGGCCATAACGCTGCAACGCTGCAATCTGACCCTCTGTTGGAAGGCCTTAAGAAAAAAGACATTGCCAACGCAAAAAAGCTGGCGAAGCAACGTTATCAACTTAGCTGGAAAACCATTGCACAACGCTCCCGTTTTGTTCGCAGCCGAATGATTGCTACGCTGAACAAACTGAATGCGCCGACGTCGTTACAGGTCGTTCCAATTGTGGAATCATCTTACAATCCTTATGCCGTTTCCCATTCAGGTGCCATTGGCCTGTGGCAACTGATGCCAGCCACAGCTCGCGACCTTGGTGTCCGCTCGAATAAAAAATTTGACGGCAGAAGGGAGATTGATGCTTCCACCGTGGCAGCTGTTGGCTATCTGCAGCAACTGCATCAGCGCTTTAACAGTTGGCCACTGGCTTTTGCAGCTTACAATATCGGCCCGAATGCTCTGGCCAGGCTATTGAAAAAACACGCATGGAAAAATTCTGACGGTCTGGACAGTATACCGATCCCAATTAAAAATCGCGCCTATGTTCAGCATATTATTGGTATGGTCGCCTTGCTTCAGGAGCATACATTCAGTTTTCCGGAACCCGTCAAAACACGCAAGGTGGCGCTGACCGCACCCATTGATATTAACAGACTTGCGCTGATCAGTGATATGGTTGAAAATGATATTTTCCGCTTTAACCCATTTCTGAATCACTCCCAATACCTGAAAACAAATATCACCATTCATGTGCCCGAAATCCGCCATAAGGCCATCCGGAATAAA
>CAZBEN010000036.1:2843-10525 GCA_964490955.1 uncultured Zetaproteobacteria bacterium
CCTGCTCCGGAGCGGATCAGGATACGAATCATGCTGCAAGTACAAACAGAGTCCCGGATGCAATTCCTGATATCCCCGCCCGGGGAGACAGACTGGTGGATGCCAGCATCGGTGATGCCACCAACCTGATTCCGATGATTGCCGGTGATGCATCCAGCCACGCCATTGCAGGGCTGTTATATCTCTCATTGCTCAAATACGATAAAAACCTGGATCTGGTCGGCCAGCTTGCAGAATCATGGGAAGTCTCCACAGACAATAAAACCATCACATTTCATCTCCGGCCCGGGCTTGCGTGGACGGATGGCAAACCCCTCACATCAACCGATTGCGCCTTTACCCTGGAACTGATCCGGAACGAACACACCCAGAGTGCTTATAAAGCAGACTATGCGCTGGTATCCGGTTTTGAGGCACCCGACCCTCATACATTTATTGTGCACTACAGCGAACCCTTTTCACCGGCTCTTGCCTCGTGGTCTTCACTGGGCATTCTACCCAAACACATTTTTGAGCATGTCGATATCATGAACACTGAATTGTCGCGCAAGCCCAAAGCCACGATTGGACCCTATCAGCTGGCCGACTGGCAGTCGCAACAGTCTATTCTGATGAAAGCCAATCCGGATTATTTTGATGGCCCGGTCTGGATCAGTGAACGGTTGACCCGCATCATTCCGGACAGGGCAACCCAGTTCCTCGAACTCTCGGCCGGCCGGCTGGATTCTGTAGGCCTGACACCGGTACAATATCAGCGACTGTTCGACACCAAACCACTACTCAGGGCGAATTACACCCGCTATAAATATCTCGATTTTGTGTATACCTATCTCGGCTTTAACCTGAAACGCAAACCGTTTGATGATATTCACATCCGTGAAGCCATCGCCTATGCTATCAACAGGCAGGAGATTCTTGACGGTGTGCAACTCGGCCTGGGAGAAACCATTGCCAGCCCGTACAAACCGGGCACATTCTGGGTCAATCAAAAACTCAAACCACGCCCTTATGACCCTGATAAGGCCAGAGCCCTGCTTGCCGAAGCCGGCTGGCGCGATTCAGATGGCGATGGCGTTTTCGATAAAAACGGAACCCCGCTGTCCTTCACCATTTTAACCAACAATGGCAACAAACAACGTGCCGATGCCGCTACTATCATCCAGCACCGGCTCAAAAAAATCGGCATCGAAGTCAAAATCCGTCTGGTGGAATGGTCTGCCTTTATTGAAAATTTCATCAACAAACGTCAATTCGATGCCGTGATTCTCGGCTGGTCGTTATCACCGGATCCTGATCAGTTCACCATCTGGCACTCGTCCCAGACCGGCCAACGCCAGTTCAATTTCCTTTCCTACAGCAATGCAAAGGTAGATGCCGCACTGGAAACAGCCCGGCGGACTTTTGACCGGCAACAACGCAAAGTACAATACGACATCATGCAGCAAGAAATCTATAAGGACGTACCCATGGTATTCCTGTTTGCGCCCTATTCCCTGCCTGTCATGCACAAACGCATGCATGGCGTGAAACCGGCACCGGCCGGCATCGGATACAACAGTGAGCACTGGTATGTTCCGGCCCCGCTGCAAAAATACAAACAGACTTCGATTACGCCCTGATTTATATCAGGAAGACCATACGCTCTAGTGCTTCCACCCCAGCGATTCAGCCACGCCCTGATGCAACACCTTGCCATCCCGGATATTGATGCCACGCGATAGCGCCGCATTTAAACGTGCCGCCTCATCCACGCCGTGATTCGCAATCAACTGAATATAAGGCAAGCTTGCATCGGTCAACACCATCGTGCTGGTTAACGGTACCGAGCCCGGCAGATTGGGCAGGCAACAATGAATCACGCCCTCTTCCACATAAACCGGCGATTCGTAAGTAGTGGGCAGGCTGGTTTCACTGATACCACCCTGATCAATAGAAACATCAATCAATACGCTGCCTGCCGGCATCTTGCGCACATCATCGCGTTTTAGCAGACCGGGAGCATGTTTGCCGGGAACCAGTGCGGCACCGATCAGGATATCGCAGCCCGGCAACAGGCCATGCAGACGTTCGTCCGAAAAATGCACCACGCCAATATGTTCATGCAGGGAAGACTTCAACGAATGAACCCTGCTCCGGCTGGCTTCCAGCACCACTACATTCGCTCCCAGTCCGGCCAGTGCATCTGCCGCATTCAAACCAACATTGCCGGCTCCGAGAATCAAAACCGATGCAGGTGAACTGCCTGCCACACCTCCGGCCAGAATTCCTTTGCCGGGAAACGGTGTGCCATTCTCCTTTTGCAGAAAACGCACAGCCAGTTGTGCCGCTACCCTGCCGGCCACCTGCGACATTCGGGCCAGAATGGGCAGACGACCATCATCCAGCTGCACGGTTTCATAACCGATGGCGCATACCTGTTTTTTCAGCAGCACCCCGGCCAGCTCCGGTACTGCCGCCAGATGCAAAAAAGTAAACAGCACGAGATTTGGCCGAAGAAAAACATATTCGCTGTCCAAAGGCTCCTTGACCTTTACTACCAGATCACAGGCCCATGCATCTTTGGCAGATTCCACGACACTGGCCCCGGCTGTGATATAATCGTTATCGGAAAAACCGCTGTCCATGCCGGCACTTGCCTGCACTACCACCTGATGACCATCGGCAACGAGCATACCGACACCGGCCGGAATCATTGCCACCCGATGTTCATGGTTCTTGATTTCCCGGGGAACACCAATTCGCATGCCCGGCACCTCCTGCCTTCAACAACATGATTATACCACAAGCCCGGAAAATATTCCTGTATGATTGCTCATGACGCAACTGGAAAAACCACAACCAGTAAAACCACCCTGCTTCAATATGAGATTCCTGTTGCGATGTGCCGGTTGAAGGATCAATCTGCCTTTGGTTCAGAGGTAAACAAATGGCTGACATTTCAAACAATATCACCGTGTATTACGATGCATCATGTCCGAAATGCGTGAAAGACAGGGAGAATTACGAAAACATGGCCGGTGAAGCAGGCCGTGATGTTTGCTGGATGGATATCACCGGACGTGATGATGAACTGCGTAAACTGGGCATGGATCCGCGCAAGGCACTGACCGAATTACATGTCAAAGATCAGCATGGCCACATGCTATCTGAAATCGATGCCTACATTCTGCTCATGCAACGGGTGCCACGCCTGCGTATCCTTGCATGGCTGATCAGCCTGCCAGTTATTCGCCCTGTGATCGCATTTTTATATCATCGCATGGTCATGCACCGCTTACGCCGTGAAGGCAGGCTATGATCCACCGCTTATGCATACTTTCCCCAAACGCCCAAAAGGAAATCATCCATGATCCCTTTCAGACTCATCGATACTGCCACTGAACACGGTACAACATTGCGGCTGTACCAGCGCGGCGTCGATTTCTCGATCCGTGTGGATAACGCGGGAGACCTGATGAACAGCCGAACCCATCACTCGGAGGATGTGCTGGCCGAGCTGGCCTGCAAGCCCATCTCCGACCGGAAAAAACCGCACCTGCTGGTCGGTGGACTCGGCATGGGATTCACGCTGGCTGCTGCGCTTTCCCTTGCCGACCCAGCTGCACGGGTAACCGTGGCCGAACTCATGCCGGCGGTAGTGCGCTGGAATCGGGAATATCTGGGCATCGTTGCCGGGTGCCCGCTTGATGATGAACGTGTTGTTGTGATTGAGCAGGATGTCGGCAAAGTCATGTCTGATCACAGGAATGGCTTCGATGCCATCATGCTGGATGTTGATAACGGCCCGGATGCCTTTACCCGCGATGACAATGATTCTTTATACGGCCTGTACGGTCTGAACAATGCTTATGAGGCCCTCAAACCCGGCGGCGTATTAACAGTCTGGTCGGCGTTTCCGGATGATGCGTTTACCCGGCGCATGATGAAAGTCGGCTTTACAGTAGAGCAGCAGCGCGTACGGGCTCATAAAAATCAGGCCAATAACAGGCATACGATCTGGATCGGTATCAAACCATAAAAAGCGAAGGATCATTCAGGCCCGTGCATTGCTAGCCGGACGATTCATGCGTCGTCCGTACTAAAGCCCTATCAGGGCCTCTTGACGAGTGTATAACCCTGGTGAGACGGATCACATATCAGACCCCTGAGCTGCATGTAGTGTTTTGCACTTATTATTCAGCGAAGGGGATTGGCGTATCATGGGCACTCAGACTTATTTTCCAGGCAAGGTTGCTTCGACCGGGGAAACAGCTTTGGTTCTGAATAAATCAAACAATAATCTGAATATGGTCTGGGCCTCTATTGCACTGGCTGCCGGGTTCTGGTTCTTCGAACCGGTCTCCTATTCCATTCTGCTTGACGACGGCACATTTGTTCAACATTGGTTGCAACCTGATCAGGATCGGGTTGAAATGCGAACCGTCATTGTTGCCCTGCTTTTGCTGTTCGGTGTTTACGCCCAGATTATGCTGGGTCGCCAGAAGCAAGCCTACCTGCAACTCAAAAACAATACGCAGTTACTGCGAAAAATCGTGGATAATGCTCACGATGCCTTCTTTTCTATCGATGCCACAGGAAAGATTATCGACTGGAATCCCGCCGCCGAAAGTATGTTCGGGTGGTCACACCAGCATGTTATTGGTCAAAATATTACCGAAACCATCATCTCCCCTGAATATCGCCATGCATTCTCCTGTGAACTCAAATCTTTCTCCGCATCAGGGCAGACAAAACTCCTGAATACCCGGAGTGAAGCCTCGTTATGGCACCATGACGGTTTCGCCTTTCCGGCTGAATTATCAATTGTTCCCCTTTCTGCCGGAAGCTCTTTCATTTTCACCGGTTTTGTCCGCGATATCAGTGAGCGCAAGCTGGCCGAGGAACGGCTGTTTCATCTTGCCCATACCGACACACTCACAGGGCTTCCAAACCGTCAAAGTTTTAACGAAATTCTTTTACAGGAAATAAGCATTGCCCATCGCCATCAGCAAAAGCTGGCAGTGATGTTCCTGGACCTTGACCAGTTCAAAGCGGTTAATGACTCATTGGGACACGATGCCGGCGATCAGCTGCTGCGCGAAACAGGCAAACGTTTACAAAGGTGTATTCGTGATTCAGATACCCTGGCCCGAATCGGTGGAGATGAATTTGTATTTGTTCTTCCCAATATCCACAGCACTAACGAACCCGGTAATATCTGCGAAAGAATTTTAAAAACCCTGAGAGAACCCTTTCATATTAATAATAACGAGTGTTTCATTGGTGCCAGTATTGGTATCAGTATATATCCTCAGGACGGTGAAAACCTGGAAACACTGGAAAAACACGCCGATATCGCCATGTATCGAGCCAAGGCAGCTGGTAAAAACGGCTATAAATATTACAACACCAATATGAGTGAACATGTACTCAAGCGTATGGAAATGGCACGGGAAATGCATTATGCCCTCAAAAGAAATGAATTTTATGTGCTCTATCAACCGCAGGTAGATATAAACAGCGGCAAACTTGTCGGTCTTGAAAGCTTGGTGCGTTGGCAGCACCCGCACATGGGAGCTGTCATGCCCGATGAATTTATCAGCTTTGCCGAGGAAAGCGGTGTGATTTTGCCTTTGGGCGAGCACGTGCTGCGAACAACCTGTGAACAGGGAAAAACCTGGCTGAAAATGGGCTTACCCCCCCTGCAACTAGCCGTGAATTTCACCCCGCGCCAATTCAGTGATAAAGGTCTGGTAAAAATGATTACCAGTAATCTTAATGACTGCGGATTTCCTGCCAAAAGTCTCGAAGTCGAAATCACCGAAAATAATGCCATGGATAATGTCGAGGCAAGCCGGGACATTCTGCATACCCTGAAAGATTTGGGCGTTGGCGTTGCCATTGATGATTTTGGCACCGGGTTCTCTTCACTGGGTTATCTGAAAAACTTTCCGGTCACCACTCTGAAAATTGACAAGAAATTCATTGATGGCGTGATAAGCGATAAAAAAGATGTTGCGATTGTCACCATGATCATCGAAATGGCGCACATGATGGATATGAAGGTGATTGCAGAGGGGGTTGAGAATGAAGATCAACTGGCTTTCCTGCGCAAGCACGGTTGTGATATCGGACAGGGGTACCTGTTCAGTAAACCTTTGGATGCCAAGCATGTTCCCGAGTTTTTTAAGATCTGCGAAAACAACCCGCTCAAATTGTATAATCGGAAGTAGCCCCAAGTTTTCACCATTACCTGCAGGTCGGGCAATTGCAAAGATTACCCGTTTACATCAAACTATGGTGAATCGCATGCTCAATCAGGAGGTATAGAAATGCGCCAGTCAGGGTTATATCTCTATATCCATGTCTTCAACAGGCTCTGCCAATCCATCGCCGCTGCTCTGACTCTAATCGTATTGCTGCTGATCCTGCCTGCACAACAGGCCATCGCCTTTGAGCATTTCATCAGCCGTGATGGCAGCAGCCTGCTGGATGGCAAAAAACCGTTCCGCTTTGTTTCAGTCAATATCCCCAATTATTTCATTTTGGAGGACCGTGCCGGTACGCATGGGGGGAAATGGCATCGGGTCACCGCATTTGAACAGCATGATGCGGCCAGCGCCGTGAGGCGTTTGGGAGGACAGGTATTCCGCTCCTACACTTTTGCGGTTGAAGGCGGCAAAAACCTGTCGGGCAACCTGGCCCATATCTATGCCGATAAGCATGGCCGTATCCGTTATAATGAAGAACTGTTCAGGGATATGGATCGCGGTCTGGCCATTGCTGCCGAAGAAGGTGTCAGGGTCATCATTCCGCTGGTCGATAACTGGGCCTGGTTCGGCGGCTTTGCAGAGTGGGCCGCACTTTCAGGTGTGCAGGATTTCTGGAATGATCCCAAAGCCAAATCAGATTTCAAAACATTCCTGACCTGGCTGCTGAACCGAAAAAATACGGTTACCGATGTGCTCTACAAAGACGATCCGACTATTATGGCCTGGGAACTGGGCAATGAAATTGACAAGGCCAGTCCCGAATGGATTCATGATATGGCAGCCCATATCAAACAGCATGACCCGAACCACCTGATTGTCGATGGTGGCCATAAACACATTCCTGCGATTTCGCTACAGGACAAGAATATTGATATCGTCACCACCCATTATACCGATCAGGAATTTACCGCCTTTGCAGCACAGGCGAAAAAGGCCGGTAAAGCCTATTTTTATGGTGAATTCAACCCCTCGGACAAAGCCAATACCGCCAATATTATTCAGCGCACCATGGATTCCGATACTGCCGGCTGTATGGCCTGGTCACTACGCTTCCGCACCAATATCGGCGGCTTCTACTATCATTCCGATTTCAATGGCGCCAGCGATTCACTGCATTACCCGGGATTTTCCTCGACCAGCCCGGCAGATGAAACCGCTACCTTCCAGACACTGAAAAAGGGAGCTTATGCCATTCAGGGCTTATCCGTTCCACCGGAACCGACACCCGAACCCCCTACCCTGCTGGCCATGCAATCACCGGCTGCCATCAACTGGCAGGGTTCCACGGGAGCAGTGTCGTATGATGTACAACGCAGAAAAGGTAACGACGGAGCATGGCAAACCATTGCCACAGATATTTCCGATGCGATTCCGGTTGAGTATCAAGGTGAAATCGTCAGCAAACTGCCTCTGTTCAGTGACAATCCGGAA
>CAZBEN010000037.1:0-10506 GCA_964490955.1 uncultured Zetaproteobacteria bacterium
CCCATAATCTCTCCCGTCTCACGCAACCCTGCCAAAAGCATCAGATATGAAAAGCCCGGTTATCATTACGTTTGGGATGCTGCTCCATGGCTTTAGTTGGTTTTACTAACGCGAAAAACAAAACTTTTCCAAAGCTTTGTTTGATTTGAACTATCGCGACCATTAATGCCATACCCATGGCTTTGTTTGTTTTGAACTATCGCGACCATTAATGCCATACCCATGGCTTTAATGGTCTTGCTCCTCAAAGAACCAGCGGACTTCGGCCAGATCGTCCCGGATCGGAGCAGGTGGAAGATTGTGCACCACCTCCCGACCATAGGCCTTGTGATACAAACGGGAATCCAGCAATGCCATAACACCTCTGTCATGCGTGGAACGGATCAAACGACCCGTACCCTGACGAAGTACGGCAATCGCCTCCGGCAACTGAATATCCCGGAAGCCATGCCCGCCCTTTTCCTCGCATTTTTGAATGCGTGCTTTGAGTAACGGATCATTGGGTGGCGTAAAGGGCATTTTATCGATAATCACCAGGCTCAATGCCTCACCCGGCACATCGACGCCTTCCCAGAAACTGCGCGTGCCACAGAGCACGGAATGGGTATCGGTTCGAAAAGCATCAAGAATGGCATCACGGCTGCCACTCTCACCCTGAATCAACACATTCCAGGGCAAGCGCTGCGCCAGTTCCGGCCCGACCTGTTTGAGCATACTCCACGACGTAAACAATACAAAGGCACGGCCATACGAGGCCCGGATCAGCGTTTCCATCTCATCGATAATGGCTTCAACACCCTGCTCGGAAAACGGGTTTGGCATATGACGCGGCAAATAAATCATTGCCTGTTTGCTATAATTGAATGGGGATGCATGAAATACCTCGTCCGCTTCATCCAGCCCCAGCCGTGTTTTGGCATGGTCAAAGCTACCGGATAACCGCAGTGTGGCCGACATCAGTACGAATGAGGCCGGGCGCTCCCATAAATGGCTGTGCAATACAGGCCCGGTTTCTACCGGAGCAACCACATATTTCAGATATTCGCCTTCACCCTCACTCCAGCCAACGAATCCCTGCAAAGGTTCCCGCACCATGTCGATATCAGATGCTATCTGCTCAGCGCGATCGGCCAATCTGGCCATATCCTCGCTGCGTTCGCGTCTGGATTCGGCCACTTTGCATATCGCTACCCACGCCTGCTGTAAATCCTCCAAACCTGTTTTCAACCAGCAATCAAGCACTGTTTTTCCGAGCGTTGTCATATCCTTTTTCAGAGCCGGTTCATCTCCCATGGCATCGAGTTGTGCCTGCATATCATTAAGCCACTGAATCAATTTCATACGTGTCACAGTCACGCCGAAATGCTGGCATGCCAGATCCGGCAATGAGTGTGCTTCGTCCAGGACATAGGCATCGAAACCCGGTAATAGTTCGCCGAATTCCCCCGCTTTCAGTACGGCATCGGCCAACAGCAAGCTGTGATTGGTCACGACAATATCTGCTGCCTGTGCTTTCTGACGAGCTTTCATCAATGGGCAGCGGTCAAAATCCCCGCATTTTGATCCCAGACACTGATCTGCTGTTGCTGTCACCATAGGGCCTATCCCTTTGGCAAACACATCGAATGGCAGACCTGACAGGTCACCATCCTTCGTCTGGTGTGACCAGTCCAATACTTTCAGTATCGATTTCTGTGCCCACATTTCCAGCTGCGGACTGGAAACAAAGAGTTTCAATCGTTGCGGACAGAGATAATTGGAACGCCCTTTGAGCAGGGCAACACGTCGGGAGGCACCAAGTGCCTTTTGTACATCAGGTAAGTCACGGTGTACCAGCTGATCCTGCAATGCCCGGGTGTGAGTGGAAATGAGAACCTTGGCGTCAGAACGCAGTGCCGGAACCAGATAAGCAAGCGTTTTACCCGTGCCTGTTGCAGCTTCGGCCAACAACATGGAACCGGCCTCAAATGCCGTAGCAACCTCCCCCGCCAGATCGATTTGTCCATCCCGACGC
Source organism: uncultured Zetaproteobacteria bacterium (assembly GCA_964490955.1). Taxonomy (GTDB): domain Bacteria; phylum Pseudomonadota; class Zetaproteobacteria; order Mariprofundales; family Mariprofundaceae; genus Mariprofundus. The sequence goes on from CAZBEN010000037.1 coordinate 2,015, forward strand.
GAATATCCGGGTAAACTGGCAGCCAGTGGGGAATCATCAGCAAAATCGCGCCGGATCAGTCCGGCAAACCCTGTCATTTGGTTTCTGACAACGGATGCAGGCAGGCAAAACCCAGACTGTTTAATTGACCATCAAAAGTGGCACAATCGGTTGAAACATATGGGCATCTCAACTGATAGGCACAACCAGTTGCAGCCATGCCTTCACCGGTTTTATCACTGGGGTTATCACCGGATTGCCTGATCTGCCTTTGCGATGGATGTGCTATTGGCCGGGCATCGAGTAATGCCCGAGTATAAGGATGGTGCGGATGTTCAAATACCTCCGCCGCACTACCCTGTTCGACAATTCTTCCGTCAAACATGACTGCTATACGATCAGCAATGTGGGACACCACAGACAAATCATGCGAAATGAACAAATAAGCCAGTCCTTTAGCTTCCTGTAATTCCTTCAGCAGATTGAGAATCTGGGCTTGTACCGACACATCCAGGGCAGATACCGGTTCGTCCAGCACCAGCACGGCAGGTTCTACAATCAGGGCACGGGCGATTCCGATTCGCTGTCTCTGACCACCGGAAAACTGGTGCGGATAACGATCCATGCCCGCCTCATCCAGCCCGCACAAGTGCAACGTTTCAGCCACCAGATCCCGCCGCTGTTTTTTCGACAAATCCGGCTGGTGAACACGCAGTCCTTCGGCCACTGTTTCCCATATTTTCATGCGGGGGTTTAAACTGGCAAACGGATCCTGAAACACCATCTGGATATGATTCCTGCGTTGACGCAAAGCCCTGCCACCCAGCGAGGTCACATCGACACCGTTCCATTCAATGCGACCGTTATCTGCCTTCAGCAAACGCATGGCCAGTCGTGCCGTGGTGGATTTCCCGCTCCCGGATTCCCCCACAATGGCCAGTGTTTCCCCTGCCTCCAGACAGAAGGATAGCTGATCCACAGCCCGTTTCTCCTTGCCGGTGGCCCGAAACATGCCACCGGCGGTAAATGTTTTACTGACGTTGGTTACAGCCAGAACGCTCATGTACGATGATCCCTGTCGTGCTCATCGACGTGCAAACAACGTGCGATATGTTCCCCCTGCTGCCAGCAAGCGGCAGTTACCGGATTTTCCATGCAATCCGGCTGAACCAGCGAACAGCGATCTGCGAAATGACAGCCTTGCGGCCATTGACCGGGCGGTGGCACCTGCCCCGAAATCACGGTTAATGATTTGCCTGCCTCGGAAATTTCAGGTCTGCAACCCATTAATGCGCGGGTATAGGGGTGGGCGGGATGATCGAATATATCCGCAACCTTTCCAGCCTCGACAATTTGTCCGGCATACATCACAGCCACATCTTCACACATTTCAGCCACCAGCCCGAAATCATGTGTAACCAGTAATAACCCGAGATTGCGCTTTTTTTGCAGATTCAACAGCAGCATGATAATTCGCTTCTGTACCGATACATCAAGCGCCGTCGTCGGTTCGTCAGCAATGATATAATCAGGATCAGCAGCCATTGCCATGGCAATCAGCACCCGCTGGCGCATGCCTCCGGAAAGTGAATCCGGATACTGTTTCAACACTTGTTCCGCATCCTGCATGCCGACATCGCGCAACAGTTGAACGGCACGGGCATGAGCCTGCTGTTTGTCCATATCCAGATGCAGGCGAATGACTTCAGTAATCTGGCTGCCGATAGAAAAGACAGGGTTCAGTGCGGTCATCGGCTCCTGAAACACCATGGATATGCGGCCGCCGCGAATACGGCGCAACGATTCATCATCCATCTCAAACAGGCTGTTACCATCGAGTAAAATATCGCCACCGCTTTTTTCAACACCCTGATGTTCACCCAGACGAAGAATGGCCTGTGCCGTCAGTGATTTACCGCAACCGGATTCACCCACCAGCCCCAGCACACGCCCGGCCTCAAGCTGCAGGGATACAGCCGAAACAGCTTCGACCCGGCGCCCTTCAATAGACACCGATAACGATAAATCACGGATTTCAAGCATGGCGGCAGTGTGCCGGAAGCATCCGGCTGTTTCCAGATGCCATGTCTAAATTTGCAGGAAAATGGGTCACTGTGGAAAGTAATACTTACGTTCCACTCCTATCGTTGCGGACTTAGCATGGATTTGGGATCAAGTAACTTTTCCAGCTTTGCAGACGGAAGTATATTTGTCTCCTCACAAACCTGCCGTACGGTTTTCCCTTCGGCGACTGCCTGTTTGGCAATCTGTGAAGCACGGTCATAGCCGATCACAGGTGCCAGCGAGGTAACCATACTCATGCTCCACTCAATCTGTTCCGCACAGCGTTCACGGTTGGCTTCCAGACCTGCAATACATTTATCGGCAAACATACGACAGGCGGAAGCGAGCAGCCTTTCCGATTCAAGCAGGTTGTGCGCCATCACCGGCAACATCACATTCAGATCCAGCAGTCCGGAAGCTCCACCGAAGGCAATCGTGGCATCATTGCCAATCACCTGAGCAGATACCTGGGCCATTGATTCGGCGATCACAGGATTGACTTTTCCGGGCATAATGGATGAACCCGGCTGTACGGCCGGCACACTGATCTCACCCAATCCGCAGCGCGGCCCCATATTCAGCATACGCACATCATTGGCGATTTTAAGCAGTGATACTGCCAGCGTTTTTAACTGCCCGGATAATTCTACTGCAGCATCCTGTGCTGCCTGTGCCTCGAAATGATTCTTCGCTTCATGAAATTTAGTGCTACAGATTCTGGACAATTCGGTTGCCATGCGTCTGCCGAATTCCGGATGTGTATTGAGCCCGGTGCCAACGGCCGTGCCCCCCTGTGCCAGCTCAGTGATTCGTGGAAGTACAGATTCCAGCCGTTTAATCCCGAGCTCCAGTTGGCGAGCCCATCCTGAAATCTCCTGTCCCAACGTCACCGGTGTTGCATCCATCAAATGCGTACGTCCGATTTTAACAGCGTCGTCGGTCTCTCCGGCTTTTGTCACCAGCACCGCATGCAAATGTCTGACAGCAGGAATCAATGCATTGACCAGTAAGTCCGTAGCAGCCAGATGCATGGCAGCCGGAATGACATCGTTCGACGATTGTCCCATATTCACATCATCATTCGGATGTATCTGCTCATTCGCACTGATCTGTGCACAACGATGGGCAATCACCTCATTGGCATTCATATTGGTGGATGTACCGGAACCGGTTTGGAAAATATCGAGTACAAACTGGCTGTCCCAATCGCCATCAGCAACTTCCTGTGCAGCTTTTCGGATCAGTTGAGCCCTGGCTTTTTTCAGCCTGCCCAAATCCTGATTCACTGTAGCAGCGGCAAGTTTGATGTGGGCCAGCGCCCGGATAAATTCGCGAGGGAAACGTAAATCTGACACCGGGAAATTCTCCACAGCACGGGCAGTCGATGCGCCATACATCGCATCCACCGGCACTTGCATCTCACCCATCGAATCGCTTTCAATTCTGTGTTCAGTCATTATTTCTCCCTTCTGACACATAACAGTGTTAAATCATCATCCCGGTCATTACGACCGAATCCGTTCAGTTCCTCAAGAAGAGCCTCGGGCAATCCAGCCACCGGCTTATCACCATACTCGCATAACCACTGAGTGAACCTGGCCTCTCCGTACATTTCTTTGCTATCGTGACTCGATGTTTCGGTCACACCGTCAGTATAGCCAACAAACAAATCGCCGACATGGAAATCAGTCCGAGCCAATTTATATTGCATACCCTTGACCAAACCCAGCGGTGGTGCGGATGCTTCCAGGCGATTGATTTCTCTCTCACCCACCAGCAATGGCGGCACATGACCTGCATTCACCCAGATCAGTGAATGAGAATCCGGCTGCAGCTTGGCCATAAACAGGGTCACAAAACGACCCGCCGCCAATGTATCGCATAATGCTTCGTTGAGATAACCGGCGGCCTCTTCAATTGGCCAGTCCAGTGAGGCCAGACCGCGCAGCATAGCCTGCAGATTGGCCATAGTCAGTGCGGCCGGATAACCCTTGCCTGAAACATCGGCAATAATCAGCCAGAGCTGCCCGTCTTCCTGTCTGATATAATCATAATAATCACCACCCACCGAATAACATGTCTGCTGAAAACCTTTGAGATGATAATAAGGAATCGACGGTTCGAATGTCGGCAACAGCCCCTGCTGGATTTCAGCAGCAAGAGAGAGTGAATCTTTCAAATCCTCCCGTTCCTGCAAGCCTCTCATGGCTGTATTGAGGCCTCTGGCCAATTCACCGAGATCATCATCAATCAACACCGGCACATATCCCTTGAAGTGACCATCGGCAAGTGATTTCAGGCCTGTTTCCAGCGTCCTGGTGACCTTTTTCAATGTTCGGGTGATGCTCAATACCAGAATCATGCTGCCTGTCACGCTCATCACCAGCAGAACAAAGGCCTGAGAAAAAATGAACTGTTGTTCAATTTCATGACCCGCCAATGCAAGCCAGACATAAAGCGACAGAATTAACATCGGCAGCAGTCCTGTGACCATGAATACCAGCCACGGCCGATGTTCCGATGAGGTGATATGTTTATCCGAGTGTTTATCACTCAGCAAACTGACAAACCACCCCTGCCGGGACAGTTTTAATCGTAACCGCGTTGAATAGACGATGGAAACAGCTACTGCGAGTGCCGGTGCGAGCACACCGGCACCAAAACAGAAGTTCAAGGCTAGGGCAATAAACATGCGCCATGTAAAAAGGTGTTCGCCTGTCACAGCAACCAGTGGAATAACGATGATCAGATAGGCCGCAAAAGACCAGCCTGCGACTGAATAGAATTTTAAAGCTCGCCATGGAAAATCAGCCATCAGTGTTTCAATCTTATGTTGCTTCTGATCAGGGTTGGGGTCTTTACCCAGCCACTGCCTTAATGGATCAAATATCCACCATGCTGCACAGCCAAAAAAAAGGAAAAAAATAACCATATCGACTATGGATAATGGTGGTGTGACCCCCAATTGAAATGCATTGCCATTTAGCCGCATCAGAATCTGGCCAAGCAGAAAAACTAATATCAGTGGCCACAAATAGACCGCATAAGACCAGAAACTTCTGATAGAAAAACCCATTTCGATAATTTACCGTGTTTGTCTGACGGGGGCACGAATAAACTTTCAGATAGTTGCCAGACTCGTCAGAAGAGATTTAGGAAAACTCTGAGTAAGTGCAGAATGCACTGATTCAGATTCAGAGCTGGGTTGCGCGGAAATTCCGGGTTTTCAGAATATGAATAAACAGCGTTTCCTTAACTTATTGCGTTAGCGCCGTTTTCTCCAACATTGCCATAACCTTGTCTCTTCCAATCAGGCGAAGTGACCACTGATCGGACCCACCGTCCAGACTCGGGCCTGTATAAGCAACAAAATTACTGCTCTGTGTATTTTGAGGAATCAGCAAACGTGTCTTGCCGACAAAGGTTGATAACCATGAATCCAGCTTGATGTCATAGATAGCACAATGCACCCGCTCACCTTCGACCCTTACATTCCGAAAGCCCGCTTGTGAAGCAGTCAATTCATATACTTTGCCATCATCATAATTAATCGCCGAGAAAGTAATACCCTGATCGGAATCAGATGGAAAAAATCCCTGCAGTAGCTGAGGCATTGAACCAAGGTCACGCAGTCCCTTGTCCCATATCTTGCGCTCCAGATATTCATCCTTGCTTTGCTTGCGATAAATACTTGGCTGTTTGTCATTCATGCTGTATTTGATTTCAACTGTTCGCTGCATGGCATGGTTGTTGCGTTTCACATACAATGGCGAGCCGTCACTACGGCGAATAAAATGTTCGGCTTTGATCTGCTCACAATCCCAGGCTATGCGCCAGGCAGGTGTGCCCTGATAATCAACTGCATCAACGTGATATTGAATGAGGCCACCATCGGATTCCTGAACATAGACAAAACTGCCCGCCACTATGCCGGCACTCACATTCATGGATATCACCGGGACCAACAACATTGCCAAAACAAGTATTTGCATACGTTTGAGTAAATATCTACATATTTCAGTCGTCATATGGCCTCCATGGGTCAATGCGTATGCAACCAGTGCAGTCGATAACATAGCATGCAATGTTTAATTATCAATAAATACACACAGGTCAGTGGCAATTTGACTCACTGACAGTACAACAGGTGATGTAAAGGATTATCAGGGGAAAAATAACAATCGTCTGTGAGACAACTCACAAATTGTAGCAAAATGACACATCTGGAATAGCCAGTATCTTTTTTGAATGGATAAAAAAATCAGCCCCGTTTACGAAGCCGATTTCACCAATCACTAATAAAGGCTAGGGAAATGCTGATTAAAATCTGGTTTGATGAGCGCTTCCCTAATGGGCTGCCATATCATTCTCAGGGTTAGCACTGATATTATGAATTGACAGGTCAGCGCCCCTGAACTCATCCTCCTCGGATAAACGAATTCCCATCGTGGATTTGACAATGCCGTACACAATAAACCCGCCTGCAACGGCAATCACCACACCGGTAAGTGTGCCAGCCAGTTGTGCCAGGAATGTCACACCACCGGCTCCACCCATCGCCGTCGTACCAAAAATACCGGCGGCAAGACCACCCCATGCGCCACATATCCCGTGCAGCGGAATTACGCCCAGTACATCATCAATTTTCAGTTTGTTCTGAATGAATTCAAACCCGAATACGAACACTGTTCCTGCCACCACACCAATCACCAGTGCTCCGACAGGATGCACAAGGTCAGAACCGGCACAGATTGCCACCAGACCGGCCAGTGCCCCGTTATGCACAAAACCGGGATCTTTCCTGCCTGCCACCAGCGCAGCCAGCAAACCACCCACCATGGCCAGCAATGAATTGATTGCCACCAGCCCGGAAGCACCTGTTGCATTACCGGCACTCATCACATTGAATCCGAACCAGCCGACACACAGAATCCACGAGCCCAGCGCCAGAAAAGGAATATTTGACGGCAAAATCGCATTGGTTCGTCCATCCTTGTTATAGCGCCCCTTGCGTGCACCGAGCATGACCACAGCACCCAAAGCCAGGAAACCACCCATGGCATGCACCACCACGGAACCGGCAAAATCATGGAACTGCGCGCCAAAACTGGCCTCAAGCCATGCCTGATAACCATAGTTTCCGGCCCAGATCAGCCCCTCGAAAAACGGATATATCAGCGCCACAATCAATACAGTGGCCAGTACATTGGGCCAGAATCTCACGCGTTCGGTAATGCCACCCGAAATAATAGCCGGAATCGCTGCTGCAAAAGTCAGTAAAAAGAAGAAGTGGACCATTTCATAGCCATTGGAAGCGCCGCCAAGCACATTAAGTTCCGATACCGGCGCAAAAAAGTTGATACCATAGGCCACGGAAAAACCGACAAAGAAATAAGCCACGGTCGAAAACCCGAAATCGGTAATCACGCGCACCAGCGCATTCACCTGATTCTTCTTGCGTACCGTACCTACCTCGAGAAAGGCGAAGCCTGCATGCATCGCCAGCACCATGGCTGCACCCATGGTAAGAAAAAATACGTCAAATCCTGCAGTGTTCATTGTTCAAATGCCCCTGTTATACATTGATATTAATATGAAACAAATAACGCGGGTTGCATGACTTTTTCTACGCCGTGGCAATCTCTCATACTACGGAGTGGAAAAAGGCCATGCGCGTTAATTGAGTGCGTCCCGATCCTCTTCACCGGTACGAATACGAACGACCCGTTCAACGGCCGTCACAAAAATTTTACCATCGCCGATTTTATTGGTGCATGCGGCCGACTGAATCGCCTCAACCACCTCATCTACCCGCTCATCTTCGACCACCACCTTAATCTCGGTCTTCGGTACAAAATCAACATTGTACTCGGCTCCGCGATAGAGTTCGGTGTGCCCCTTCTGACGACCATGACCACGGACTTCCGTGATGGTCATGCCTGAGACATCAATCTCAAGCAGCGCATCTTTCACATCATCGACCTTAAACGGTTTGATCACTGCTGATACCATTTTCATACTGCTCTCCTTTCTTTATATTTTATTGATGCAATCCATATCCGCTCCCCGGTCCCATAATCTGACCCGATCATGGAACCGACAATGCGATACAAACTCTGTTTTACATTCGACCCGAACATGCAAAACGTTGAAAAACGGCCATCATGGCAATCAATCAACGCCTGCAATCGGATCAACCAGATTTGACAATCCGGTATGTTCAAGCAACTGCTGCTGTGAGGCAAGCATGTGCAGATGCATCAGGCCGTGCAGCACCTGCAACGATCTGGCAACCAGATCGGCCTGCCCGGACTGCTCAGCAAAAAACGTTTCGGCCAGATCAAAGGTCATGCCCATGCGTGCGGACAGTGACGGAACACCTTTAATATCACCAATTGCCAACTCATGTTGAATCGCTTCAAACAGTCGCCTGAAACGCCGCTGTTGTT
>CAZBEN010000038.1:0-1948 GCA_964490955.1 uncultured Zetaproteobacteria bacterium
TGGGCGCAACCATCCACGATATTGGCAAAATATACCTGCCGGCAGAAATTCTGAGTAAACCGACGAAATTAACCGACGTCGAATACGCGTTGATTAAGAGCCATACACAGGTCGGCTACGATATCCTGAAAGACATTACCTTCCCCTGGCCCGTGGCAGATATCGCCCATCAACATCATGAACGTCTGGATGGAAGCGGCTACCCGCAGGGCCTGAAAGGTGATGAAATCTGTCTGGAAGCACGAATTGTAGCCGTCGCTGATGTGGTTGAGGCCATGGGCAGCCATCGCCCCTACCGTGCGGCACTGGGTTTCGATGCAGCATTACAGGAAATCGAAAAATACCGAGGCAAATGGTTTGATCCCGCCGCCGTGGATGCCTGCCTGACCTTGTGCCGAGAAAAGGATTTTAGCTTTGAATAAATGCCCTCAGCACGACAGGCCAGGATGAACAAGGAGAGCGGCTAGTCAAAAAAATGATCGGCCCGGTTTTGTGCCTGATCCATAGCTTGCTGCACACGACTCAGTGTATCATCCAGGTCATCGTCCGGGCTAACTTCCACGGCATCACCAAGTACAAACACACCACGCGTAAATGGCTGTGGGATATAAAAATGATCCCAGGAATTAATGCGCCAGTGGCGTTTGGTTGCATAGCAGACCGAAATAACAGGCAAACCGGCTTTCATCGCCAACTGAACTGTCCCTTTCTGGACCACTTCACGCGGCCCCTTCGGGCCATCGGGCGTAATAGCAAGATGCCTGTTCTCATCCTTCACAGCTCGAAGCATCTTTAACATGGCACGGGCACCACCACGGGTAGTTGAGCCACGAACAGTATCAATACCTAACAAATGCATGGTATCGGCTATAAAACCACCATCGCGATGTGATGAAATCAGCATATAACCATGCCAAACACCTCTGGACAAACGCGGAATCATCAGCATTCGTGCATGCCAGAAAGCATAAAGGTTCCTCTGCGGATCATCCGGATCAAAAGGTTTACCGACAGTCTGCCAGCGAATACTGTTGACTAGGAACAGATAGATTAGCTTGATCAGGCGCGGAATCAGCCATATGGTCAGTCGATCCTTCATCGTCTATTCTTCTGTTTCAAGCGCAGATTCCTGTATATGGCTCTCAAACTGCAAATGATAAAGCTCGGCATACAAACCACCCTCAGCAAGCAAATCATCGTGCCTGCCCATCTGGATAATATGCCCCTGATCCAGCACCACGATACGATCAGCATGTCGAATGGTAGACAGTCTGTGTGCAATCACAATCACGGTGCGGCCCTGCATCAACCGGTCAATAGCACGCTGCACCAGCCGTTCGGATTCTGTATCCAGCGCGCTGGTTGCTTCATCCAGAATCAGTATCGGCGCATCCTTCAGCAATGCCCTGGCCATTGATAAACGCTGTCGCTGACCACCGGAGAGAATCACGCCGCGTTCACCAATGATTGTCTCATAGCCCTCCGGAAGCTTTTCAATAAATTCATGCGCATTGGCCGCTCTTGCCACCGCTTCAACCTTCTCCTCATCAATCTTCTCATGACCATAGGCAATATTGTTGCGCACCGTATCATTAAACAGAATGATATCCTGCGTGACCAGTGCAATCTGATTGCGCAACGAAGCCTGTGTCAGATCACGTACATCAATGCCATCAATCATGACCCGACCAGCCGTCGTATCCATAAAACGGGGCACCAGATTCACCAGCGATGTTTTACCGGCCCCGCTTCGGCCAACCAGTGCCACCACTTCACCCGCTGCAACGGTAAAGCTGATATCACTGAGTACAGGTCTTTCCGTATTTGGATATTGCAGACCGACCTGCTCAAACGCAATGACATTGGAAAATGGCGGCAGTTCGCGAGCCTGCTCCTGATCCTGTACGATAATCGGTTCATCCAGCAGTTCGAAAATACGCTCACTGGC
>CAZBEN010000038.1:2048-10486 GCA_964490955.1 uncultured Zetaproteobacteria bacterium
AAAAAATCACCGGTCAACTTCCGGAAACGTCCGCGCTCATAGTCTTCCATACCAAACGCTTTAACCACCCGGATTCCGCCAACCGTTTCCTCCAGCAAACTGGTCAAATCGCCCATGGCAGCCTGACCGTCCAGTGTGGCATGTCGCATTTTTCGTCCAAAACGGGCAATCGGATAAATCACCACCGGGAATACCAGCATAGCAATCAACGCCAGTAACCAGTCCTGTATAAACACCACGGCGAGCAGGAACACAATGGATATGGCATCTCGCATCAATGCGGTCACAGCCGTGCTGACTGCCGCCTGAACCAGGGTTACATCATAGGAAAGGCGTGCCAACAATTCGCCGGTTTTGCGGTGGGCGAAAAAATCCAGCGATTGCGATGTCAGCCGTTTATAAAGAAGATTTCGAAGATCAAAAATAACCTTCTGGCCAATATAACCCATAGTATAGGCCTGTCCGAAATAGGCAGTACCCTTAATCAGATAGAGTACAATCACCAGCATTGGAATGATATAGACCAGTTCCTCATTCTTGCCTGACAGCGCTTCATCCAATACCGGTTTCAATATCCAGGCCATCGCTGCCGTGCAAGCAGCCAGAATAATCATGCAAACAATAGCAATGCTTAAACGCCCCTTATAAGGGGTGAGGAATGCCAGCAGACGGCGATATAAACGGGTTGATGAAGAGGGCATAGTCAAAATTACAACATATCAGACACAGATGCCACTGTGGCCAAACTGCTCACTTGTTTGGAGTTCGGCTGGACATGTTTGTTGCCTGCTTGCTGTAAACGACCCATTTTACGAAAAAAATCTACACTGGCATTAAATAATGCCGCCGCCAGTTGTTTCTGATGTTTTTTGCTCTTCAGTTTTTTCTCGCGATCCGGATTGGAAATGTAATCCAGTTCGACTAATACGCTGGGGATTTCCATTGCCCCCAGAACAAAAAAACGAGCCCGCCTGGGTGTAGAGTGCTTGATCGGTCCAACCTTTTTTAACCTGTCCAGAACCTTCTCAGCAAGAATTTGTGAACTGTTCAAACTATCGCGCCGAAACATATCATCAAGAATGCGACTGACCAGTGGATCGTGTGCCTGTTCAGCAGCAACACCACCAACCTGATCGGCTGCATTTTCCTTGGCCGCCAGAGCCTTGGCTGCCCTGCTCTGGGTGGCACCACGTTCAGACAATGTATAGGCACTGGCACCTTTCACCGCCCTCGCACGAACAGCATCGGCATGAATACTAATCATCATATCTGCATGCACCTCGCGAGCCAAATATACCCGTTTTCTCAATGGTACAAAATAATCGCCCTTGCGAATCAGTACTGCCCGCATGCCGGGCTGATTATTAATGATGTCGGCCAGCTGTTTTGCCACTGCCAGTGTTACTGTTTTTTCTTTTAACCTGTGTGGCCCGATAGCACCAGGGTCTTCTCCTCCATGCCCCGCATCAACAGCAACCACAACCCCCTGTTTACTCGAACCCTTTCTGGCACTAAGCGCAGTACTGCTTGTTTTTTCGCGGCGCATCAGATCGACAACCAGACGATACGGTTTTCCATGCAACGGTTCTAGCAGAAAGGATCGAGGCTGAATCTTTTCCTTGATATCAATAACAATTCGCAGCGCCCCGTTTTTCGATTTGCCATGCCGGAGCCCCTGAATAACCGGATCAGGTAATGGTAGTTTTTTTACGTCGGCTTTCAGGCTGGTCTTCTCCATATCAATAACAACACGTTCCGGCTTATGTAGCTGAAAAAGTTTGTATGTCATTTTCTGATTCAGATCCAATACCAGGCGGGTATGATCCGGTGCTGTCCACAAACGTACATCATGAACAACAGTAAGGCTTACCGCCGATGCTGAAGAGGAAGATATCAGCAGTATCATCATGGCAGGCAAGTATGTAGATATTAGATATCGTAATTTCATTGCCCGCTTATACTCTCAATGACTACTGTCTTTGCAAGACTTACACTGTCCGCCCACAGGAACAAAGCTTGCCTTTCTGATAAGCTGGTAAAGCCATATCAACAAAAGTCAGTTAGCAGTCTGTCACTTCACCCTGCCATAAGTATCGTCGAAACGTTCAATATCATCTTCTCCAAGATAATCGCCCACCTGAACCTCAATCAATTCCAAATGCAGACTGCCCCGGTTTTCAAGACGGTGTATTTCCCCGATCGGAATATATGCACTGCCATTTTTACCTACAGTTTTCACAAGATCACCACAACTCACGGTGGCAGTTCCAGCCACGACGACCCAGTGCTCGGAACGGTGCTGATGCGACTGCAAACTAAGACGACCACCCGGGATGACTTCAATGCGTTTCAGTTTGTATCCTGCACTCTGGTCTTCCAGAACCGTATAACTCCCCCATGGTCTGCGCACAGTGATATGTTCAAGGTAATAGCTACCACTCCCTTCCTGTTTCAGTGAATCGACAAGCTCACGAACTCGCTGACTTTCACCGGCCTTGCATAACAGAATGGCATCCGGTGTTTCCACTGCAATAATATTTTCCAGCCCGACTGCTGCAATCAGATTCTTTTCACTACGCAACAGTGAACCCTTACAATCAATGGCCAGTACATTACCACTGATCTCATTGCCATCAGCATCCTTTTTTGCCATCTCATGTACGGCATCCCAACTGCCGACATCCGACCAGCCAATGTCCGCGGCCACCAGAGATACGATTTCCGATTGCTCCATCACACCGTAGTCAATCGATATATTCGGCATCTGCGCAAAGGAGTCACGAATCACCTCCTGCCATAACTCTCCATCATTCCACCGGCTTCGCATGTCTTCGAGCACAGACCATACATCCGGCAGGTATTTCTCTACTTCACCCAGAATAACAGAGGCTTTCCACACAAACATGCCAGAGTTCCAGTAAAAATTACCGTCATCGATCATTTTCTGGGCAGTGGCCAGATCAGGCTTTTCAATAAAACGTAATACTGAATGAACATCGCTTTCACTATCTTCAGTCTGAATGTACCCGAAACCGGTTTCAGGACCAGATGGAACAATACCGAAAGTAACAATACGCCCGGCTTCTGCAACTTGAACAGCTTTTTTCAGGCAACGCCTGAAAGCTTTCTTTTTTTTCACAATATGATCGGCCGGCAACACCACAATGACCGGATCGCCATCACAATCATCCTGCAACAGAGCAGCGGCAATTGCGATAGCCGGCGCTGTGTTACGTCCGCACGGCTCCAGTATTGTATTCAGCCCGTCCAGTTCTGAGAATGCTTCGCCTGTTGCATGCGATTCTCCGGTTACCACGCAGACATCATCTTCTTCGATCAACGGGCTTAAACGTCCAATGGTGGCGCTCAACATACTGTCCACACCATTGAGGTTCAGAAACTGCTTGGGTAACTGCTGACGGGATAGTGGCCACAGGCGGCTACCTGAGCCACCTGCCAATACCACTGCTTTCAATAAACTGCCCATGTATAATCCTCCGAATCGTTCTAACTTAACAATGGGTTACTTGCAAAACATATGAGCAGCGACTTATTCTCTACTCTGGTCCATTCACGAACTGATCTTCGGTTATGGAATCACCATGAAATCATTTCGACCGTCATTGGCATCATTAATCATACAGCCAGCGTTTTACAAACAACTGCATGTAGTCTTCAGCCGGAAAAAAACAGCCGGCTTTCACATGCAATCTACGCTGCAGCCTCCCCGGTTCGTTGTTTAAACCGGCGACTTACATTTATTGTGACGAACAGCCAAAGCAGGCACAAGACTATATTCGTACCAACCAACACCATGGCAGGCAACGCCAACACAGAGATTACTATAAAAATCACCCCGCCCTGAATCAAATCGCCAAAGCGGGTAAAGAATGTATTGATAGCCAGCATGCCTTCATATCTGGAAAACTGATCCAGTGGCAAAAACAAAATCTGTTTGGTCGTATTGGCCACTGAATAATCGATACTGTTATCAGCCATTTTGACAATGGCAAACCAGACCAGTACAGGAAATGCCAGTACAGATATGTACATGGACAGATTGATAACTGCCAGGCTGATCAATGCACCACCAACGCCGATCACCTGATACATCGGCCGTACCACAAAGGCCTGCAGAACCAGAGTTGCGATATTCACGTACAGATAAAATGTTGCATAAAAGGCACCGATCTCGCTACCGCTTTTCTCACCTGTCACGAAATCGGCAAGAACAAACTCGCCTGTTGAATTAATAAGATTCAGTAGAACGACCGATGCAGCAATCCAGCGAAGGTACGGCATATCCATTACCCGTTTTAGCCCGCCAAGCAAATGTTTGATTGATTCCTCATCGTTATCATCATGTTTTTTGCGCAAGGCGTGGTCAGATCCTGGGATAACGACAGCTATTAAAAGCATAGCACAGGAAAGCATCATCAGACCGAAGGTTCCCAGCTGCAAATATAGAACTTTTGCAATCATGGCGCCAATCATAGCGCCCAGAGAACCCCCAATGGCGATATAAGAAGTCAGCTTCTTTCCTTTTTCAACGCAATGATAATCACTGACCATGGTCCAGAATTGTGAAATCTGAACCACCGAAAAAATTCCCAGCCAGATAAAGAAGGCCACACCGATTTCCGTTCCGCTGGAACCAAAGAAATAAAAAATCGCGATATTGAAAGCAAGAAAGACTGTAACAAACTGAAACAGTCGATCCCCGCGGTGTTTCCTAACCAGGGCACTGTAGAAAGGAACCAGGATCAGCAACAATGATGCCTGACCGGCCAACGCATAACTACGCAATTCAGCACTGCCATGTTCAAGAATCAGTGACTCCCGAACCGGTTTCAACAGATAATAGGCAAGCAGGATAAGAAATAGCTTGATGGCAAAATGCAACGTTGCCTTGCCTTCAGGACTATTCATATCCAACCATATATTTTGTATAAAACCGCTTAATCGTGACACAACAGAAATGTTCTCACCTTTAGGGCTATAATGAAAGGACTATATTTTCCGACCTGATTTACTTGTTAATTTACCTCAAGAACTGGGGCGAAAGACAATCAAAACCATGATTATCTTTCGCCTCATATGTCCATCTGCACTATTTACTGACAGGTACACTCCATAATCGGGATTCAGGCGATGTACAGGCAATGAATCGGTAAATCCTGCCAGCGTCCAGGTGGAAATCCCTCACTGTTAATGTATTTGATTTCATATTCACTTCCGTTCGCACCGGTTTCCAGTTTTTTCCTGTATGCACCCACAGGTTAACTTTGTGCTCATTTTTTACGCCACCCAATTCATTCTTCTGTGAATTCTCATCAAAATATTCAAGACTCACATCGGCTTTGACATTGAGAGAAGGAATTCTTGTGAACAGCATCCATGATCTCTGAATACACTGTTCAGGATTAGCACCTTCAAATGTGTACATCGGGGGTTTGAATCCTTCTGCTTCGGCCTGAAAATCGGCAATGGCGAACTTCGATTTAAAATCAAGCCGTGTCAAAAAATAGCCAAACCCCGGATCATACACAATCAGCGAGTGTCGAGGATACGCCGTAGCAGCTCTGCCGGTAAACGGTTTCTCAAGTAGCTTAGCCATGAATTCGTGTTCATCCAGGCCCTGTTTAGGCTCCCCGACCGGTTCGACTATACGCTGGGCTTCTGCGTGCAGCGTCGGATCAATGGTATCAAGCTTGGCGACATCTTCCGGATAGATATCCTTACCCTTTGTATATGCCACATATTCCTTCATCTGCAGGGTATTTTCATATTTCCATTCAAACGAACCAAACAGGTTGGACTCAAGATAAAACGGCCGTGCAATACCAAAGTGAGCGACTGCATCATATTGCTCAATAAATGATTGAGGAGAACGTTTGCCGTATTTCTGCCTCGCCTGACCACCCTCAAGCGTTCGAGCCAGGTTTTGAACACGTGCATTCATCACCGTCGGTGAGAACCAGCCAAAGGTCTTTTCGGGCCCGTTTTTCTCTTTTCCGATCAGATGTTTCAGGCGTGTATAAAACTTTGCTTTCAGCGTCTTATTCATCAACGCCTTGGCTTTCAGGGGATTAAAAACACCCAGATCAGGTGTGTAGTAATATTGAAACCGATCATTAAATATCGTCTCGGGAAATTTAACAAACGGATCAAATGTCTGACCGAGTGTCAGGTCATAATCCCACGGGATCACTTTCCATTTGCCGGTTTTACCTGATTTAATCAAAAAGTAGTTTTTGTTATAGGTATCGCCCTGACTGACCAGCGTATTGGCTGCAATCCAGTTGATCAGTGAGTTATCTTCAAAATTCTCCGCAATGAACTGATCGAATTGATCAACTGGTGTTTCCTTTATTTTTTTGGCCAGCGCTTTAAGGCTGGAATAATCACTATTCCCCGGCGAAAGTTTCATCCAGCAGTGCTCGATATCAGACTTGTTCCGGAAATCTCCGCAGTAATAGGAATCGTCCGGCTGATACAGTTCACTGGCTGAATTATACCCGCGTTTCTCCATAAAGCGTTTCCCTGTCCACTCAATGTAAAGAAAATAACCTATAAATTCTCCATTGATATTCAGCCGGACATAATGGGTATCGGGAACCATCATGCCCATATCGCGCATCAATTCCCATGTCATCCATTCCCGCATCAGTGAACCGTCTGAAGCCATCGAGCGCATGGATATTTTTTTATAACCCTGCCATTTTTCACCCTTGAACTTCAAAATAATTGATTTTTTCCTGAGCGCACGGGTTGAGCTTCCAAATGATTTGATTCTGCCCCTCAATTTCTGGCCATCGATATTAAAGCGGGCTGCAAAACTTGATTTATCGTTCGGGTCTTTCATGAAAAGCACCACCGCATCAGTACGATTCATGGAAACATTGATATCTTCAACCACTACCTTTTTCTGGGCATTGGCAAGAGATTCCTGGGAATATGCAAAATGTGACTCTTCAAATGTCATGTCAGTTGCAGATTGTACGACACCAGGCAAAACCAACAGGGTACACATCCAAATTGCTACATGCGTTATTTTATTATTTAACATAACCACCTCAGTCCCACCTGTAAGTCACTGCTAAATCCCCGGTCCAGCTGGCACTGATATTACGGCCCCAGACGGTATTGCCAATTGTCGTCGAAACCGTCCAGTGTTTTGAAAGCCTGTGTGAATATTTTGCGTAAAGTCTCAGCTGATCAAAATCATTGGAAAACCTTGGAAATCCGCCCAATGCAGCAGGAAATTGTGGCGTTCCATCACGGAATGAAAGCCTTAACTTACTACCAAGAACAATCCGGTTCTTCCCTTTTTCATCCAGGCGCCATGACCATTTCAGAAAGCTTACCGATTGCGTGGCAGGCGAGCCAAACCAGTACTGGATACCTGTTCCCATTTCCCAATATGAAGGCATGCTGGCCTCCCAACCCGTATTCTGGGTGGACCAGTTCACTCCGCCCCAGATACCAAAACGTCCGAAACCCAACCGGTTTATCCTCTGATTATCATAACCTGTAGGAATCCATGTTGCCAGTTCCCAGGTTCTTCCATTCCTGAACTTATCAAGCCGCCCTCGAATGCCCACCTGAATATCACCAACACCAGTCACCTTAGGTTGTGCTCCACAGGCAAAATTACTAAGTGCCCCATTCGCAAACAGGTTTAAATAATATGAATACCCGTATGTATAGGAATGATGCCAACTAATATCCCGCGAAGTACAACCCTGCGGCACACGACGCCTAAACTGATTAAACGTGTCTTTTGCAGTAGCATATGTAACACCGGTCGTATACCTGTGCTGCCCTTCAGAAAGCATAAATGCGGTGCTTGCCATGGATGTTGCCGCGTTCACAAACAACAATCCACCCGCAAAAATCAGCAATGCTATAACTTGACTGAATCGATTTATCATTTTCATACTCCCCTTCCCCATGATTTAATTTCTCCAATATTGTCTTATCATAATTTCTGCCGGTTTATTTTGCACCGTATAGTCCAGATCATGTGCACCACCGGCATGCGGATCGCTATACCAGCTCCAGAAAAAAACACCATCCACATATCTGGTTCGATTGATTACATTGAGCCAGGCAGCCACTGCACCGGTTTGCATCGTTAAATCTACCCTGTCTCGGTTTTTATGTAACGACTTCCACTGCCATGGCTGAGACGAATAGCCTTCTGCAGATGGCATGCCAATTTCAAGCAACCAGACAGTTCTGGTTCTCTGATTTTTGATGGCCTGACCGAGTTTATACATACTGTGTTCGACATGAGTAAACATCTCATCATATTCACCCATATCTCCCAGTTCCGGATATAATGAAACCCCGATCGCATCCAGTTTATACCAGTACGGAAAATTCTCCACGCCGTCCACATTGTGAGCAGCATAGGTCAGTTTCCCTCTAAACTC
>CAZBEN010000039.1:0-10384 GCA_964490955.1 uncultured Zetaproteobacteria bacterium
ACCGTTCCGCTACAACAGCTTTGCTGAAAAACTGGATTGCCTTTTCGGCAACTAGAGCCTATCCAACCCATGCCGGAAACAGAACAATGGCAAGCCTCCCTGCTTGAGCAGCGTATAGCGTGGGGCATTGCTGCATGCTGCATCATTCTGGTGTTCCTGGCCTCTACACGGCCTGAATGGTTTGAACTTCCGGCTCCGACGCCACAGCAAGTCGTCAACAAAGAACCCAACAGGAAAACATCCCATCCGGCGCCTGTGATCCACCACCATCAAGTAGAAACACCGTTGGAAGCACCTGTTAAAACTCAGCCGAGTAAACCGAAGCCAAAAAAACGGCTTGTCGTGACAACACCGAAAACGAAGACTCCAGATACAACGGTTATTGCGAGCGGATTTTATGTCCAGATCGGTGCATTCCATGAACGTCATCGTGCGCAGGGACTAACTGACCAGCTGAAACGAAAAGGCTGGAAAGCTGTCATTTCCACCAGAAAGAACAGACTCTATGCTGTATGGGTCGGCCCGAAGCAAACACATGCGTCGGCCGAAAAACTGTTGCTAACGATTCAACGTAAGCTGAAAAGCAAAGGCTTTATCGTTCATCAGAAACGTGGATGAACACTACCTCGCATCGAACATGAATAATGCCTGAACAGGGCATGGTCGCTGCCGGCCATACAGCCACAGCTGAAGCCGGTGCCGCTATTTTACGTGCCGGCGGCAATGCTGTGGATGCGGCCATTGCAGCAGTATGTACATCTTTTTGCGCTGAACCGGTACTGACTGCGGCTGGCGGCGGCGGCTTCATGCTGGTTGCTGCTCCCCACCAGCGGCCTGCGCTCTACGACGGGTTTGCCCGCATGCCTCGCAGCATCATTCATCATCGCAGCACCACTGCCAGCTTTTCTGCCGATACTTCCACTGAATTAAAAGCGATACCGATTGATTTTGGCGATACTGTGCAAACTTTCCATATCGGTCAGGCATCCGTCGGCACACCATCATTACTGGCCATGCTCTTTGAGGCCCACCTTCAACACGGGAAGCTACCGCTGAGGGAAGCATTGATGCCGGGTATAGAAGCCGCAAAAAACGGCATCCGGCTCAATCATCTTCAGGCTTCATTCATCAAACTGCTGCAGCCAATCCTGAGCAGTTCGGAACCCAGTAAATCACTGCATGCACCTGCCGGAAAACTGCTTGTCGAAGGTGACTGTTTCCGCAACCCTGATCTGGGTAACACCCTTGAAATGCTTGCTATTGAGGGTATTGATGAAATGTACCATGGTGATCTGGCTCGCGCGATTGTCAGCGCCTGCACGCCCCACGGACTGCTTGGCATGGAGGATATGTGCAGCCAGCAGGTCAACACCCGCACACCTTTATCCACACCCATGTTTGGCGGCACACTGCTGACCAACCCCCCACCCTCATCCGGCGGCCTGTTGATCACATTTTCCGCCTGCCTGCTTGATCACCTCCCGGCCCGTGGTGCAAGCGCAAAAATGCCATGGCCTGTAATGATGACTGAAGCCCTGCATGCAGCCAGCAGCATACGTCATCAAGGGCTGGATGCCCGAATCCATAAACGTGATATTGAATCGGAAATCCTGAACCACCACGTGTTGCAAACTCAAATGGACAATATTCTCCAGCGTCTGCGAGGCATTGCACAAGATCGGCATGATGAACCGGTCAACCGGAATGGAAGCACGACACATATCAGCATTGTGGACAAGGATGGCATGGCTGTATCGCTGACCACCAGCAATGGGGAGGGTTCGGGCATCGTCGTACCCGGGACCGGGATTCACCTGAACAATATGTTGGGCGAGGAGGATATCAATCCGCTGGGCTTCCATGCCCTGCCGGGCGGAACCACGCTCTCGTCAATGATGGCACCATCCATTTTTATGAAAGACGGGCGCCCTGCCATCGTGCTTGGCAGCGGAGGCTCTAATCGCCTGCGTGGCGCTATCCTGCAGGTGCTGACACGCCACCTGCTACTAAACCAGAGTATTGAAGAGGCCGTGCATGCGCCTCGTTTGCATAATGAAGGTGACAGGCTTGATATCGAACCGGATTTCTTATCTGATCATGAAAAAGACCAGCTCATACAAATGGGCTGGAAGCTTAATCCCTGGAAACAGCAGAGCGTCTATTTCGGCGGTGTCAATGCCATCAGCTGCGATATTAAAGGACAGTTGTGCGCCAGCGGAGATCCGCGTCGTGGTGGCGCAGTCTGCTACGCATGAATAACGTATTCATTGCATTCGGAGGCAACCTCGGCGATGTGTTATCGAATTTCCGATCAGCCCGCCAAAATATCGCCCAACTCGAAGGGATACATGTCACCCGTTCATCGCTGCTTTATCGCACTCCCCCGCTCGGCCCTGCAGGCCAGCCGGATTATTTGAATGCCATGATTGTAGCCGAGTCGGAACTGAAACCGCTTGCATTACTGACAGTGTTACAAACCATCGAAACACAACACGGACGCATCCGTGCAGAACACTGGGGGGCGCGCACCATGGATCTGGATATTATTGCCATGGATTCACTTGTGATCGACTATGAACGTTTGAGCATCCCTCATCCGCAAATGCATCATCGCCAGTTTGTACTGCGCCCTCTTTGCGATATCGAACCAAACTGGCAACATCCCAACCTGAACAAAACAGCATCGCAACTGCTGAATGCATTATTGTTAGCTGGAGAATCGGCGTTACCACAGGGGATAGCATGGTAGAAAAGAAAAGTCTGACCGAAAGAGGCAGGCCACTGAGCCAGTGCCATATCGCTATTGAAGGCGCAATCGGCGTGGGCAAAACCACTCTGGCACAAAAGCTGGCCGATAAAATCGGTTCCGGTACATTTTTCGAGCAGGTGGATGATAACCCCTTCATCGAATTATTTTATCAGGATCCATCCCGCCATGCACTGTCCGTTCAACTCTCATTTCTATTCTCGCGTCTGAAACAGTGGCAAACACTGCATCAGCAGGATATGTTCAGTCAGGGGGTGGTCAGCGATTACCTCTTCGCCAAGGATCATATCTTTGCAACCGTGACCCTCTCCGATGAAGAGCTGGCGCTGTACGATCAGGTTGCCCGACTGATCCAGGTGGATATTCACTGTCCCGACCTGGTTATTTACCTGCAATCCAAACCCAACGTGATCATGGAACGTATCCGCCGCCGAAATCGCAATATGGAACGCGGTTTGAAAATGGATTATTTGCAACAGGTCATCAATGCCTATGACCAGTACTTTTTCCATTATCAGGAAGTACCCCTGTTGATCGTGCAGACCGACCGTATGAATTTCGCCGACAGCGAAGAGGCGGTTGATACCCTGATCGAACGTATCGGCAACATGACCTCGCAAACCGAATTCTGGGCTGATTACAGCTAACCTCCTTGCCACGAAGGTCTGTTCATCCCGCCCGTTTTCTTGTCGCTCATCGTGGCGACCAGACATGTGCGATTGAAAACACGCTGGCCGCTTTTTCCGCAGCTGCCAAAGCAGGCGCCTGTTACCTGGAGTGTGATATCCAGTTCACAAAGGATTTCATACCGCTTGTGCTTCACAATCACGGGCTTGAAAAACTCAATATCGGCAGCACCGCCAAAGTATCCCAATTCACATATTCCGAGCTACTCGAGAAAACCACCCGAATTTATCCCTTGCTCACATTCAAAGCACTATTACATTGGCTGGAACAATATCCGGATATCACCCTGTTTGCCGAACTGAAACCATCCATCCTGCGCAGAAAAACGCCTGAACAGACCATTCATACCATCCTGTCCATGATTTCTGAAACGCTGCGATCACAAATTGTGCTGATCAGCCAGTCGGCACTACTGATCGAGGCATGCAGCCATCAGTTTTCCGGCGACGTTGGATGGGTAGCCGAACACCACCATATTCCGGATAGCAGCTTCTCATATTTATTCCTGCCTGCCAGTCGTGCCGGGGAAGCCATGGTATGGCAACAACAAGGCATGACCTGTGCTGTATATACTGTCGATGATGCCAAGCAAGCCAGAGCCTTACTATCCGATGGGATCGAACTGATCGAAACCAATCATTTTGGTCGCATGAAAAAGGAACTCGAAAATGTCCGGGAATGATGCGCCTGAAGTTGATATTCTTGTTATCGGCGGCGGCATTAACGGCGTTGGTACAGCACAGGCTGCTGCTGCAGCCTGTCATTCGGTGCTGCTGGTAGAGCAGAATACCATCGCCTCTGCCACCTCAAGCAATTCCACCAAACTCATCCACGGCGGTCTGCGTTATTTGGAATCCATGCAAATGGGGCTTGTGTATGAAGCTTTGCATGAACGTGAAACACTGCTGAAACTCGCTCCCGGACTGGTTAGTCGCGAATGGTTCTATATCCCTGTGTTCCGGCACAACAAAAGGCCGGCATGGATGGTGAATATCGGTCTGGCTCTCTACTGGGCCTTATCCGTCGGACGATCCCGCTTCAAATCTGTTCCCCGGAAACAATGGCAACACGTTATCCCCGGTTTGAACACAGAACATATGACCACCCTGCTCGCCTATGAAGATGCTGCCACAGATGATGCACTGCTGACACAGGCAGTTGCCAGATCGGCCGAACGGCTTGGTGCAACAATTCAGCAACACACGGCATTTGTCGGTGCATCATTTCAGGATAACAGATGGCTGATCCAACTTGCCCCGGATGGACAGAGCCAGACAACCGAAGTCAGGGCAAAAATCCTGATCAATGCGACCGGGCCGTGGGTTAACACCGTCAGGCAGCAAATCACGCCCCTGCCTCCCGAACAGAAAATTCACCTGGTTCAGGGCACACATTTGCTACTTGATCGCCCGTGTCCTGCCTTTGTTTATGTTGAATCCGAGGATGATCGGGTGATGTTTTTTCGTCCATGGAAAGGAGGAACACTGGCCGGCACCACTGAAACCGATTTTTACGGTGATCCATCCAAAGTCCATGCAAGCAAAGAAGAAGTGAAAATTATTCTTGCAACCTATAACCGTTATTTTCCCGAGCATCCCTGTTCCAAATCCGACATTCTGGAATACTACTGCGGCATCCGTGTGCTGCCTCAACATTCAGATACGGCCTTTTCGGCCAGTCGCAGTGCTATGCTGGTCTGTGATAACGAAGACAAACCTTCATATATTGCAATTTATGGCGGGAAGTTGACCACCTATCGCAAGGAAGCGGAAAAAGTGGAGCGCCTGATTTCCCGCCAATTGCCAGCCAAACAAAATGCAGATACAGGCAAGATCAGCTTGACGTAGTCAGTACGTTGGTGACACGACAGGCATCACATATTTGCTCCGGGCACAACGTACATCTAGAGTCCACCCATCCTGAAAGACGGTACCCAAGCTGTTCACGCAGCCGGACCGAAGCGGAAAGGAAGATATGAACGCACTTAAACCCGTCACTGCAGCGACGCTGTTGCGCGCCAGGCAGTGTGATGAAAAGACCGTATGGCTAACGGCTTATGATGCTGTTTCAGCCAGTATTGCCGAAGCTGCCGGAGCAGAAGTACTGCTCGTAGGGGATTCGCTCGGTATGGTCTGTCTGGGTTTTGATTCCACCCTGCCCGTCACCCTTAATCACATGATTCACCATACCGCCGCCGTGGTGCGTGGTCGCAAACATGCATGGGTTGTCTGTGACCTGCCTTTCGGCACCTATCAGCAATCCCCCGAACAGGCCTTTGCATCAAGTGTGCGTGTATTACAGGAAACCGGATGCGATGCTGTGAAAATCGAGGGTGGCGAACATATGGCTGCAACGATTCGCTTTCTGGCCGAGCGTGGGATTGCCGTGGTTGCCCATATTGGTCTGACGCCACAATCAGTGAAGAAATTCGGTTCCTATGGCAAACGCGGCAAGGATCATGCTGAACGTACGCAGCTTCTCAAGGATGCGGAAGCCGTCAGTAATGCCGGCGCTGTGAGTCTGGTGCTGGAAAATATCCCTGCCGACCTGGCTACTGAAATTACCGGTGCAGTTGACATTCCGACTGTCGGAATCGGCGCTGGCATCTCCTGTAATGCCCAGGTGCTGGTATGGAACGATTTATTGGGCATATCAGAATCCAATCCACCGTTTGCCCCGGCATATGCCCGGGTACGTGACATAATGACAAACGCTATTTCCCGCTGGGTTGCCGACGTCAAATCCGGACGTTTCCCTGAATGATACTTTTCCCCTGCCCTTTGCAGATTTGCCGAGCAACATCATTTCGAACGGAATCAAGCCGTGGAACAGCGACCGTTCGAAATAATGTATGCGAGGGTCCCCGTAGGGCAAAGATGCCCGGGGGTCTTCTTTCCTGGTGCTTCTTTGGAAACGCGAAGAAGAACGGATCACTTCTGGATCCATTCACATGATCGTTGCCCGTACCACAACAGAAATCCGCAGCCACCTGAAACCGCTGCGAAACCATACCCTTGCCTTCGTACCCACCATGGGCTGTCTGCATGCCGGACATATGAGCCTGATTGAAAAAGCTGCAAAGCTGGCCGATATCGTGGTGGTTTCCATTTACGTGAATCCGCTGCAATTTGGAGCAAGCGAAGATCTGGATACCTATCCGCGCACCTTCGACCAGGATGCTGCACTGTGTGCCGAAGCCGGTGTGGACTTCCTGTTTCACCCGGCCACGCTGTATCCGGAAAATGGCCCGAAAATCACGCTCAAGGCAACCGACCTTTGCGACTGTCTGTGCGGAGCATCGCGTCCCGGTCACTTCGACGGTGTTATCACAGTGGTGAATATCCTGTTCAATATCATCCAACCGGATTTTGCCATTTTTGGTGAAAAGGACTGGCAACAGCTGGCCGTCATCCTCCGCATGGTCGAAGACCTTCAAATACCTGTTGAGATTGTCGGAAGCGATATTATTCGTGAAGCCGATGGCCTTGCCATGAGCAGTCGCAATCGTTATCTCTCCGACACCGATCGCAAACAGGCGCTGGCCCTGTCGCAGGCTCTGAGGGCTATGCAACAGGCCACCCTGGCTGGCGAGAGACATGTGAAAACACTGAAATCTGTGGCACAGAACATTCTTGATGCCGCGAATATCCGGCCCGAATATCTTGATGTCCGTAGCGCCAACTCGTTAAAGACCAGACACACGCTGAATAAACAGCCGACCCGCGCCTTTATCGCCGCCAGGGTTGGCAAGGCACGACTGATTGATAATATGCCGCTCGCATTCAACACTACTCCCGGACCGGCAAGCTGCACGGAGGATTCCCGATGAAACTCAATATGCTGAAATCAAAAATCCATCGCGTCACGGTGACCCATGCCGAACTCGATTACGAAGGCTCCTGTGCCATTGATCAAACCCTGATGGAAAAAGCCAACATCCTGCCATTCGAGCAACTGCATATTTATAACGTTGCTAACGGAGAGCGTTTCACCACCTACGCGATTACTGCACCGCGCGAATCCGGCACCATCGGTGTCAACGGTGCAGCTGCCCACAAAGCCAGTACTGGCGACCTGCTGATTATCTGTACCTATGCGGAAATGAAGGCAACTGAAGCCGAGCATTTCAACCCGGCACTGGTCTATGTCGATCAGCACAATGCCATCACCCACACCAGCCACGGCCATCTGGCTGCGATCTGAGGGTGCGCTATGCCATTGCCAACGTTCAGCTTGGCATGGATGAAGAACAGCAAGCGATCACAAAACGGCTGGCTGATCAGCTACATGTCCACGTCAATGATCTGAAAGCCTGTACCTGTGTACGTCGTGCGCTTGATGCCCGCAAAAAGAACAATATTCATTTCGTTTGTACTTTTGAGGTCAAACTAAGCCGGGAACTCGACCCGCTACCAAAAAACACCCGTCTGATCGACCATTCCGCGCTGGAACCTGTAACTCCGAATATTTTCACCGCAAAACCGGGCACAAAATCACACATTGTCGTTATCGGGGCAGGTCCGGCAGGCCTGTTTGCCGCGCTATCGCTGGCTGAGGCCGGCTTGCCTGTGACCCTGCTGGAACGTGGCAAGCCGGTAGAAACACGCATGCGAGACATTGGCCGGCTGCGCTCGCGCGGCGAATTGAATACGGAAAGTAATATCTGTTTTGGTGAAGGCGGTGCCGGCACCTATACCGATGGTAAACTCTACACCCGTATCAAACATCCTTTTTTACGCCATGTATTGCATACCTTTGTCCGCTTCGGTGCCAGAGCGGATATTCTGATCGATGCACATCCGCATCTGGGCACCGATAAACTGGTTCGCATTGTACGCAATTTACGCGAATATCTGATGAAGCTGGGTGTGGATTACCGTTTCGAAACCCGCGTGGATAATTTGCTGATCGCTGATGGTAAAGTCAGCGGCGTACGCACTGCCAGCGGTGAAGAAATCGCTGCCGATCATGTCATTCTCGCGACCGGTCATTCGGCCCGGGATACCCTGGAACGTTTACAGCAACTCGGCATCAAAATGGAAGCCAAGGCGTTTGCCGTAGGGGTCCGCGCCGAACATTCGCAGGAACTGATCAACAACATCCAGTTCGGAACAGCCGCAAAACATCCGAAACTCGCTGCCGCCGAATACAGCCTGACGCATCAGGCCGGGGATCCATACTTCGGTAAACGCGGTGTCTACAGCTTCTGCATGTGTCCGGGTGGCCTGATTGTACCCTCTCCGACCGAAAAGGGCGCTATGGCCGTGAACGGCATGAGTAATGCCAAACGTGGCGGCCAATGGGCTAATTCCGGCATTGTCGTACAGGTCAGGCCGGAAGACATTGCCCGTCACGGCATCAAGAACCATCCGCTGATGGGCATTCGCTTCCAGCGTCAGCTGGAAACCGCCACATTCGCAGCTGCCGGCAACCAATATGCCGCTCCGGCCATGAAACTGGCCGATTTTATGCGTAGAAAGCCCGGCGGCACACTCGCCCCGACCCGTTTCAAACCTGAAGCTATCCCCTCCGACCTGCATGCATTGCTACCTGACTGGATTGGCAAGGCAATGGTCGATGGTATTCGGGGCTTTGACCGAAAAATGCGTGGTTATATCACGGAAGAAGCCAATCTGTTCGGCTCCGAAACCCGCACATCCTCCCCTGTTCGTATCGAACGGGGCGAAGATATGCAGTGCGTCACGACACCCGGTCTCTATCCGGTCGGTGAAGGCGCCGGTTATGCCGGCGGTATTGTCAGTGCTGCTGTCGATGGCTTGAAAGCTGCAGCCGCTATTATTGCATCGCATGCCTGATACAGGTTTTCCGTACGTCAGCAATCGCGATGCACGAATTCTTATTCTGGGCTCCATGCCGGGCAGAAGATCGCTGACCGAACAACAGTATTACGCCCATCCGCAGAATGTATTCTGGCCGATCATGGCAGATTTGTTCGGTTTTGATACCGGACTGGATTATGAAGAATGCCTAATCCGGTTACGCCAACAGCATGTGGCGCTGTGGGATGTTGCACGCCGGTGTGTTCGCCCCGGCAGTCTGGATGCAGCCATTGAAATCGAATCGGTCATTGCCAATGATTTTGCCGGTTTTTTTCACAGCCATCCACATATACGGGCTATTTTCTTCAATGGCCGCAAGGCCGAAGAAATGTATCGCAAGCTGGTTCTTGCCCATCTGCCGGATGCATTTCAACAGATTCCACTACATACACTGCCTTCCACCAGCCCTGCGCATGCATCCATAACCGGAGCTGAAAAACTCTCGGCATGGAAAATCATCATAGAGCCCCTTGAAAACAGTTTAGCCTGACCCTATTTATTCAATTCAATCATTTCTGAATACCTGAATAACCCATTTGAGGAGAAATCATGACTGCTACATCGACAAAAGAGACCCACGCCTTTCAAACCGAGGTCAAACAGCTCCTGGATCTGATGATCCACTCGCTTTACTCGAACAAGGAAATCTTTCTGCGCGAACTGATCTCCAATGCATCCGATGCAGCCGATAAGCTGCGTTTTGAAGCCACCACCGATGATGCCCTGTTCGAAGGCGACTCCGACTTGCATGTGTTTATCGATGTCGACAAGGACAATCGCACCATCACCATCCGCGATAACGGCATCGGCATGAGCCGCGATGAAGTGATTGATAATATCGGCACCATCGCCCGCTCCGGCACCAAAGAATTCTTCGGCCAGCTCTCCGGCGATCAGGAGAAAGACGCCCATTTGATCGGGCAATTTGGCGTCGGCTTCTACTCCTCCTTTCTCGTCGCCGACAAAGTCACCCTGACCACCCGCCGCGCCGGCCTGGAAAAAGAACACGGCATACGCTGGGAATCGGTATGTGACGGCGAATATGATTTGGATACCGTGGAGAAAGAGACACGCGGCACTGAAATCACCC
>CAZBEN010000040.1:0-10117 GCA_964490955.1 uncultured Zetaproteobacteria bacterium
TCCATCCATTCGCTCATGATGGCCACCGGCAATTTCGGCCACATTTTTCAAATGTTTGGGAAACGGCAACGCTTCCAGCATATTTATTGTAGCGGTAATATGGTAATTAATAATCTCTCGATCTTCATTATTCAGTGTGCCCTTGGCTATATTAAGATTATAGACTTCATCCTCGCTCAATATTGGATACACTGTGTCGTCGACAGCTGTCCATGCCCGTGCTTTTGCAATGGAACACACCCGTTCCTGCTTTTCCGGAGCCATATACTCGCCACCCGTATTGCTCGACCGTAGAAAAGCCAATTCCTCCGCCAACTCATCCCATTGCTGCTGCACAGCTGCATGAATCACCTCATCAGACAAACCTGACTGATCTTTCAAATACTGGATAATTTCATCCCTGCGCAGAATTTCATATCGAAGCACGACCAGTTCGATGCGATCAGATATTTTCTCCAGTTTGGTCGCTTTATCCACAATATGGACAGGTGTGGTGATTTTTCCGCAATCATGAAGCATGGAGGCTATCTTCATTTCATATAAGGATTCAGGGGTTAATTTGAAAGCAGCCAATTCGCCCGAATCATGATCACTGGCAGCCTGGGCCAGCAACAGAGATAGCTCCGGAACGCGTCGACAATGGCCCCCTGTATAGGCAGACTTTTCATCGATCGCTTTTGAGATAACTGCGATAAAGGATTCAATCAATACCTGCAATTCATCCGTAAGCCGGTTATTGGTAATGGCCACAGCGGCAAGAGATGCCAACGCTTCTGCTAACTCCTGACTGACCGGAGTAAAGTCTTCCATTTCCTTCACTGTGTGATCAGTGGCATTGATTAACTGCAGCACGCCGACCAATTCGGCCTGTTGATTGATTAAAGGCACGGCAAGCATGGAACGCGTGCAGTAACCCTTCTCCTGATCAAACGTTTTAACCTTGGTGAAATTGAACTTTTTATCCTGATATACATCAGGAATATTAATGGTCCGCCCATAAGCTGCCGCATTGGCAGCAACGATATGATCATTTGGATGCCCACCCTTGGCATATATCTCAATCGGTTTCAGATTTGGCAAATTACCTTCAGCATTACTCACATGGATATTCAGAGAATCTGTGCGCATCACTTCAAAGTTTAACTTTCCATCCTGATGCAGATACAGCGTTCCGCCATCCGCGCCGGTCAGTTCCTTGGCCTGATCCAGGATATACTCCAGCAATCGCTCAATATTATGTTCGGAAGATAATGCAACACCGATCTTTGAGAACCTAGTCATACGATCTATCAGTGTGTTCTTTTGATGTTGCACGTTGTGACTATCTACGTGGATGGAAGCCTGTTTTGCCAGCATTTCTACCATACAAATATCGGGCGAAGTAAATGCATCGGCTTGACCGCTATAAGGATCAATATGGTTGATGAGTTGCAGGACGCCTATTACCTCTTGCCGCTGATTCGTCATGGGTACGACAAGCATGGACTTGGTTTTGTAGTGCATTTTTTCATCAAAGTTTTTTGCGCCCTGGGAATTGAATTCATCTGAGCTGTAAATATCACTCACATTGATGGTTCTGTTTTCGGCTGCCGCAACAGCCGCGACGCTTTGTTCGTTGATCTGTCCCGATGCCGCAAACAAGGGAATGGCCTTTAAATGATCCAGTATTTCAGGCGTTTTTTCACTGTACAATTGTAGACTGCTGTTTTGAATAACAAAAAAATACAATCGGTTTTTGCTATCCAGCAGGTATACAGTTGCTCCATCTGCACCGGTCAAACCCCTGACACTGGAAAGCAACGATGCAAGCATATCAGCCATATCAGGCTTATCTGACATTGCCATGAAAGCATTGTGCAGTTTTGAAAGCATTAAAGGGTTATTCTCTGTCACCATGTTCTCCCTGCCTATGATGTCTGGATTCTCACTGGTCAGTGC
The DNA here is from genome assembly GCA_964490955.1 of uncultured Zetaproteobacteria bacterium. GTDB lineage: Bacteria > Pseudomonadota > Zetaproteobacteria > Mariprofundales > Mariprofundaceae > Mariprofundus. The sequence goes on from CAZBEN010000040.1 coordinate 1,939, forward strand.
ATCTCCAGTAAAATGCAGAACCAATACTGATTAAAAGCTGACAATTTTTCCACACAAAAAAACGCCATTTCAACCGCAATTACCCTTACAATAAAAATAGGTTACCATTTTTGAACGCTTCAGGAAACACAGGCATATCAGCGCATATACAGTCAGACCCCTGACTCTGGCCAAGATACATATTTTCCTCTGCATCCGATACCAAATTGATTTTATACCACTCAGGGCTATGCTGCGCAATCTTTTATAACGCAATGGAGGGAGCCAATGTCCATAAAATCGGATAAATGGATTCGCAAGATGGCAAATGAACACGGTATGATCGAACCATTTGTGGACGGCCAGGTTAAAAAGAACGATGACGGCACCGGCATTGTATCCTATGGACTCTCTTCCTATGGTTATGATGTGCGCTGTGCCGACGAATTCAAGGTGTTCACCAACATCAACTCTGCCATTGTCGATCCGAAAGACTTTTGTCCAAGCTCTTTTGTCGATATTCAATCTGATGTTTGCATTATTCCGCCCAATTCATTCGCTCTAGCCAGAACGGTTGAGTATATGCGTATTCCCCGTTCTGTATTGACCATCTGCCTGGGGAAATCGACTTATGCACGCTGTGGTATTATCGTCAACGTTACACCACTGGAACCTGAGTGGGAGGGACATGTGACGCTGGAGTTCTCAAACACGACACCTTTACCCGCCAAAATTTATGCCGGCGAGGGCGTGGCTCAGTTTCTCTTTCTCGAATCCGATGACGTATGCGAAATCTCATATGCTGACAAGGCAGGAAAATATCAGGGGCAAACCGGTGTCACGGTGCCAAAGCTGTAATGAAACTATCCGACATCCTGGCCCGTGCTGACAAATCACTCATCTCCTGCGAATTCTTTCCGCCAAAAACAGATAAGGGCGAGGAAAATCTGTGGAACTGCCTGAACGAACTGCGCAGCATCGAGCCTGCCTATATCTCTGTCACCTATGGTGCAGGCGGCACCACACAAGACCGTACCAAAGGGATTGTCACCCGCATCAAGGATGAAACCGGCCTCTCTCCGGTAGCACATTTGACCTGTGTGGGTGCCAGCAAAAATGCGCTTGCCGAATTGCTGGCCGATTACCGAGCTGCCGGCATCGAAAATATTCTGGCTCTGAGAGGCGATGCCCCCGAAGGTATGGAGCACTTTGAAGCAGTTGCCGGTGGCTTTTCCCATGCCACCGATCTAATCGCTTTTTTGCGCACACAGGGCGATTTCTCGATTGCCTGCGCAACTTATCCGGAAGGGCACCCTGAATCCAGGGGCGGTGTTGCCGATGATATCCGCTACCTGAAAATGAAACAGGACAATGGTGCCGATGCTGCAGTTACCCAGTACTTTTTTGATAACGATACTTTTTTCAGGTTTCGCGATGCCAGCGAAAAAGCGGGAATTACCATTCCGATCATTCCCGGCATCATGCCGATCGGAAACTTTGATCAGATTGTTCGTTTCTCATCCATGTGTGGTGCTTCAATTCCGGTCTGGTTGCACGAACAAATGGCGCCTGTCCAGGATAACCTGGATGCAGTCAAGGCCCTCGGTATTGAGCTGGCTACGAAACAGTGCCGCGAGTTATTGCAGGCTGGCGTACCAGGCATCCATTTTTATACATTGAACAAATCGGAAGCGACCATAGCCATTCGTAATCAGTTAACTGATCTATTGTAGATTATTTTCTGTAACACAGATGCTATGGCAGTTTCTATCCCGTAACATGGCCATGCTAACGCTGGTTTCCGCCGCGATAGCTTATGCATACCCGCCCGTCTTTCTGATTTTCAAGGACTATTTTCTATGGTTTTTTGGTGCGACAATGTTTGCACTGGGAGTGGTGCTCAAACCTGATGAGGCGCGCACAGCACTCTGCCGCCCATCGCAAATCGGCCTGGGGGTTTTATGTCAGTACTCAATCATGCCGTTGTTGGGTTTTGCCGCAGCAAGTTTTGCCGTATGGCAAGGTATCGCGCCAGAACTTGCTCTGGGTTTTATTATTGTCGGTTGCGCACCAGGCGCCATGGCCAGCAATGTTATTACGTATCTGGCTGGCGGCGCAGTCGCTTTTTCTATCGCCATCACCATGGTAGCGACGATGTTTTCTCCATTGCTAACACCAACAATGGTGCAATTCCTGGGCAGTGCTTATATGGATATTCCATTCTGGCCTATGATGCAGACGATCGTCTTAACCGTAGTAATGCCATTGCTGCTGGGCATGCTGCTACGCACGCAGCTTGGGCAACGCATTGCACAGGCAGAACAGATTGCCCCCGGCATCGCTGCCATTGCCATTATAATGATTTGTAGTTATGCGGTCGCCGCCAATCATGATCGCATCGCTGAAACACCAATCATGGTGATTACACTGGTTATTCTGCTTAATGGTATGGGCTACGGCCTTGGCTGGGCAGCTGCGTCCCTGTTCCGCTTCGATTACAGCCACAAAATTACGCTGACGATTGAAATCGGCATGCAGAACGCAGGCCTTGGTGTTGCTCTGGCGCTTAAACATTTTCAGCCGGAAACCGCCTTGCCCGGAGCCCTGTTTGCTGTCTGGTGCATCATCACTGCCGCAGCCATGACCCGATATTTGCATAAAAAACCCCCTCCTCCTGCTGTTGCCGCAGCTATTTAGGGCCTGTTACATGGAAATCTCAGCTAGCTGGACTTTACGGCTGGTTAATCGGTATTCGGGCTGCTGACTTACCAGCCTGATCGGGTGCAAGTAAATAATAACGTGGCAGTGGAGCTTTCATATATCCGACGAAATGATTATATTTTGCAATGGAGATGGAGACAAAATCTATGAAAATCTTGTTCATTATCATTACCATGTTCGGCTATATCGCCTCGGCTCAGGCCGAAACACGTTATATTGTCGATCAGGCTAAACTACCTATGCGTTCAGGTCAGAGTACAGGCCATTCGATTGTACGCATGTTGCCCAGTGGCACTGCCGTTGAGGTACTCGGGCAATCATCTACCGGATACACCCATATTCGTACCCGCAGCGGTAAAGATGGATGGATATTGAGCAGATACCTAATGAAAGAACCTGCTGCCAGAACTCGACTGGCCAGGGCTGAAAAAGACTTAAGCAATCTCCTTGCGCTCAAACAGGAGAAAAAATCGCTTGAGCAAGAACGTTCCCAACTCATGGAAGATAATAAAAAATTACAGGCAGAACTGACACACATCCGCGAAACTGCTGCCAGTGCTGTTGCCATTGCTGACGAAAACGAGTCCTTAAAGGCCAAGGCGACGCAAGCTGAACAAACGCTTGAAGCATTGCGTCAGGAAACCAGCGATATCAGAAGCGGTGCCCAGCAACGCTGGTTTATGCTCGGCGGAGGTGCCATTTTATTCGGTGTTCTGCTGGGGCTTATCTTACCTCGACTGAAAGTCCGCCGTAAAGATCGCTGGGGCAGATATTAAAAAGTGCGTATTGCCCCAAACCGGATTGACACACCCCTGACTACAACAAATAGCAATAACTCGGTATAGCCTGAATCCGGGTTTGGGTTAGCATTCAGCCATGGCTATCATTAATCGCCGCGCTCGGCACGAATATCATATTCTGGAAACCTATGAGGCAGGCATGATCCTGACAGGCCCTGAGGTCAAATCGATTCGGCTCGGACAAGCTAATTTGGCTGAAGCACACTGCATTATCCGGAACGCACGAGTATTGCTGATTGGCTGCCATATCAGCCCTTATAAACCCGCCGCCATGAATAACCCTAAAGAGCCGGCCAGGTCACGTGAATTACTGCTGAATAAACGGGAGCTGGAACGACTGATGGGGAAGTTGAAAGAACAGGGTTTGACACTGGTACCATTGAAACTCTATTTCAACGAACGCAACTTTGCCAAACTTGAAATCGGCCTGGCACGCGGCAAGAAGGCGCACGACAAACGCCATAACATCAAGGAACGTGATATCAAACGCGACCTCCAGCGACGCTACAAAATGTAGCTGGCAGCAAATGTACGAGAGCCTGTCTTGGCAGCCCGTCCATGAGCACTGAATGAATCAGTGTTTCCATAGTGATCATCAATTTGAACATGTAGTGTTCTGGCCATGTTCAATGTATTGCTCGGCATGGCTGCCATTATTCTTGCCGGTATCGGCTGGCGAATGCTGCTGGGGCGAAAATCTGCCGAAACAATCCGCTCGCACCTGACTCAATCAGTCTACCATATCTTTCTGCCAGCGCTGGTACTGCATGTGCTTTGGCAATCACCGGTAGATCTGAACACTATCCGGGTTCCGGTGGTTGCAGCACTTTCAGTGCTATTATCGCTGCTGGCTGCCTTTCTAATTTATGGCAATGGTGCCCTGGTACGTTTTTTTTTGGCAGGCAATACCAATAAAACAATCGGCGCAGTGTTGCTGGCATCTGCCTTTGGCAATTTCTCCTATCTGGGTCTGCCTGTACTCAGCCAAACCTTTGGTGATTGGGCTCAAGTGATCGCCATTCAGTTCGACCTGCTGGCAAGTACGCCGATTCTGTTTTCTGTCGGTATTATTCTGGCGCGATATTACGGCAGTTCAGCAACGGGCATACATCCACTGCTCAGTTTGTTTCAGGTGCCGGCAATCTGGGCCGCTATTGCCGGTTTGTTGCTAAGTATCTCCGCTATCCCTATGCCGCTTTGGGTGAATGAAACACTGGCCACACTCGGTGCCGCCGTAGTGCCTCTGATGCTGTTATCAGTCGGCATGGCACTGAGTTGGCAATCGGGCTGGGCTGCGCGTATTCCTGTGCTGCTGCCTGTATTATCTATCCAGCTATTATTCATGCCTCTGATTGCCTGGGGTGCATCCATCGGTGTCGGCATGCCAGAACAATATCTGGCACCGACAATCATTGAAGCAGCCATGCCAACCATGGTGTTGGGATTGGTCATCTGTGACCGCTTTAAACTGGATGTAGTGCTCTATGCCGAAGCAGTCACACTGACAACTGTTTGCTCAATACTCACTTTGCCGCTGTGGCTACAGTTCGCATCCTGATAGCTTCAGATAAACGGAAGTGAAAGCATCATGTAACGCATAAATTTACCCGCTGTCACCAGAAGCAAAAACGTCATCAGCTCGCAGCGCAGCAATCCGGCTACCAGACACAGCGGATCCCCGATTACCGGCAGCCAGGTCAGAAGTAACGACGGCTTTCCCCATTTTTCAAACCAGATTTCCGCTTTCTTGGTCTGCGCTTCAGAAATTTTCAGCCATTTTTTGTGTACGGCTTCATTGCCAAGCCTTCCCATGGCATAGGTAATCAGACTTCCCAGTACATTGCCGGCAGTCGCAATCGCCACGAGCTCCATGATAGTGCCACCATCACTAAGCCGATAAAGTAATAATGCTTCTGAACCACCGGGTAACAATGTAGAGGAAATCAGTGCAGAAAAAAAAAGTGCCCAATCCATGCGCAAAACATAACCCCATGTTACCATTACTGCATGATTTATCCTTTTCATTCACCACTGGGGCCAATCTCTTATGCGTGGAACGGCGAGGTATGTGAGCATATCTGGCTGAATCAGCATGAAACCGCGGAAGCCGCCCAGGATAACCCTGTCGCTCGATGGCTGGAGGCTTATTTTGCCGGGAAGGCCACCGCCTTACCGCCACTAATCGGGCCAGCCACAGACTTTCAGGCAAAGATGCGTGCCGAATTATTGGCCATTCCTGCCGGAAAAATACGTACATATGGAGAACTGGCCGGAAAACTCGGCACGTCACCGCGCGCCATGGGTCAGGCGCTGGGAGCAAATCCGCTACCGATCCTGATTCCTTGTCACCGTGTAGTTGCTGCCAACGGTTTGGGCGGATTTTCCTGCGGCCTTGACTGGAAGAAGAAATTACTCCAATTCGAGAAAGCCTTACAGCCATGACCATGAAAATTGCAAGCTGGAATGTAAATTCACTGAATGTTCGCCTATCCCATGTGCTGGCATTCCTTGAACAGGAAGAGCCGGATGTGCTGGCATTACAGGAAACCAAACTGACGGATGAAAACTTTCCGGTCGAAGCCATTCATGCCGCCGGCTACCAGGTCACTTACTCTGGCCAAAAGACTTACAACGGTGTCTGTATATTAAGCCGCAGCAGTATCGATAACGTAGTGACAGATTTGCCGCAGCTGGATGATCCGCAAAGGCGCTTGCTGGCTGCAAGTGTGAAAACGGTACGCATCATCAACATTTATATTCCCAACGGACAGGAAGTCGGCTCGGATAAATATGCCTATAAATTCCGGTGGTTACATGCATTCCATCAATATCTGCAATCTGAACTGACCAGACACAGCCAGTTGATCGTGCTGGGAGATTACAATATTGCACCAGGCGATCAGGATGTGCATGACCCGGGACGCTGGAACGAAAAAATTATGTGTTCGACAGCCGAACGCGAATGGTTTCAATCACTGATGAATCTCGGGCTGGTGGATACAGTCAGGCATGTTCACCCGGATGAACCCATGTTTAGCTGGTGGGATTACCGCATGAATGCATTTCGGCGCAATTGGGGCATTCGAATTGACCATGTACTGGCCACGCCGTCGATGAAGCCGCTTGCAGCAGTAGTGGCAACAAATTACCGGGCCCTGGAACGCCCCAGCGACCATGCACCGGTTTGGGTGGAATTTACCTAAAAGAAGAATAGTGCCGGACTAATAACATCAGGAAGCACTGAAAAATCCAGCCTATCCGTAAAACCCGCAGTTTTCGCCTCTTCCAATGAGATAAGGCATCTGAGAGGTGATAATTCTTTGCATTCTGATGGTGATGGTGAAGAGTTTGCGGGACAGGTATTTTACTGTATTAATGTCTGAAACAGGTGATTTATGAATTCCAAAGCAATCGCAGTCATGGCATCGGGCCGTGGCAGTAATCTGAAAGTCATACTCGAATCAGTTGCTACGGGCGAATGCCCTGTTGATGTGCAACTGGTCATTTCCGACAAAGCCGATGCAGCAGCGCTTGAAATTGCCCGCGACGCAGGTGTACCGCATATCATACACCTGAATCCGAAAGACTATCCGGATCGTGCCCAGTTCGATGCCGCCTGTGCCGACCTGATTGATCACCATGGCTGCCAATGGATCGTACTGGCCGGTTATATGCGCATTCTTTCAAGCTCCTTCGTACGCCGCTTTCGCGCTCGTATTATTAATATCCACCCTGCCATCCTGCCTGCTTTTCCCGGAGCGCATGCGGTGGAAGATGCCATAGATTATGGCGTAAAGGTGTCCGGTTGCACGGTACATCTGGTGGATGAGGTTCTGGATGGAGGCCCGATTCTGGCTCAAGCGATTGTGCCCGTGCTGGATGGCGATACATGCGATTCGCTGCATGCCCGAATTCAGGTGGAGGAGCATAGAGTCTACCCGGCAACGCTCAAACGCATGATGGAAGATGGTTTCACTATTGATGGCCGGACAGTGGTCTGGAACAGTTAGGAACTTCCACATTAACTCCAGACCCTAAATAAACCCTGTATAATCAAATATTTAAAAAGTATTGCTCGAGCCATTTGTGAGCAACGTCACATAATATAAAGTATTTTTCATCATGCTCCGCGGCATCTGTAGCCCCGGCTTTTGGACAAGCCGGTGATATAGTCATGGAGGGGAAATGCGTGTAAATGACCAAATATTCCGGATTCAGTGGTTTCATGCCATATGTGCCATGTTATTGCTGTTACTCTCGGCATGTTCCACGCATCAGCAACCTGTCACTCTGGACAAAAGTAAACCACAAGCAGTTATGGTGATTGGATTACCCCAGTTTGACGATAGCAAGCGCATCGATATTCGCCGCGAAAATCCTGTCTATGCAATTATCGGCATTACCGCCAAAGCCTTACAACAAGTAGCGCGGGAATATAACCGGATTAAATATCAGGATGCCAATCCGTCTCTGCATCGTTATTGCGTCAACAACATGCGTCATGTCATCAAGCTCCGACTGCGCAAACTGGGATATCAGGTCAAAGATCTGGATATGACTTACTGGCAAGCACAGTCGGCTTACCGCAAAAAGAATATTCACTTAAAAGAGGTAGATGCACTGCTCAAAGTGGATATTAAACGTTTTGGTTATTTTTCTGCTTCCCCGTTCAAACCCTA
>CAZBEN010000041.1:0-4204 GCA_964490955.1 uncultured Zetaproteobacteria bacterium
CATTCAGCACATTGCGCTCGAAATGCCTTGCAGCGCAACAAAAATAGCTATTTCGCTACGCCCAAAATTAGTGTGAACAGACCCTAAATAAGAGCAGAATGTATTTGTTCCGGGTTATTTCATCAAGTATCCAGATAACCTGAATCACGTATCACGGTGATTTGCGCCTTTTCCGGAGCGGGCAGCCACGCTAGTGTTGCCGAACTGGGCGGGTGAGTCATGAGCTTACCCGTTTTCTGTGTCCGGACCCTTGTGTCTGAATACGGACTTTTCCGTTCAAGGAGTTGAATCAAGCGCATGCCATGTCGAACTGATATTCAATCCATTATGATTTTAGGCGCAGGTCCTATTGTGATTGGCCAGGCCTGTGAATTTGATTATTCCGGTGTTCAGGCCTGTAAGGCATTGAAAGAGGAGGGGTTCCGAGTGATTCTGGTCAACTCTAACCCTGCCACGATTATGACCGACCCGGAATTTGCCGATGCCACATATATCGAACCCGTTACATGGGAAGTGGTGGCGAAGATTATCGAAAAAGAAAGACCGGATGCAATTTTACCGACCATGGGTGGTCAGACGGCGTTGAACTGTGCACTTTCCCTGAACAAACATGGAATACTGGAAAAATTCGGCGTTCATCTGATTGGTGCTCAACCCGATGCCATTGATAAAGCGGAAGACCGCGAACGTTTCAAAAAAGCTATGGATCATATCGGGCTGGAAATGGCGCGAGGTGGTTTTGCCCATTCAATGGAAGAGGCGCGTGATCTGGCTGTCGATATCGGCTATCCGATTATTATTCGTCCGTCTTTCACACTCGGTGGTTCCGGCGGCGGTATTGCCTATAACCCGGAAGAGTTCGAACAGATTGCTGCATCGGGACTGGATGCTTCACCGACCGACGAGATTCTGGTCGAAGAATCTATCATCGGCTGGAAAGAGTTTGAGATGGAGGTGATGCGTGACCGGGCTGATAACTGCGTCATTATCTGCTCAATTGAGAATCTGGATCCGATGGGTGTGCATACCGGCGATTCGATTACCGTAGCACCGGCCCAGACGTTGACCGACAAGGAATATCAGCGCATGCGTGATGCCTCGATTGCCATCCTGCGCGAAATCGGCGTGGAGACTGGCGGTTCCAATGTGCAGTTTGCGGTTAATCCTGTTGATGGTCGGTTGATTATCATTGAAATGAATCCGCGTGTGTCACGTTCTTCGGCACTGGCTTCAAAAGCGACCGGTTTTCCGATTGCCAAGATTGCTGCTAAGCTGGCAGTGGGTTATACGCTGGATGAAATTCGTAACGATATTACCGGTGAGACATCGGCGGCATTCGAGCCGACCATCGATTATGTAGTGACCAAGCTGCCGAGGTTCGCTTTTGAGAAGTTCCCGGGTGCGGATTGTCGCTTGACCACGCAGATGAAATCGGTGGGTGAAGTGATGGCCATTGGGCGCAGTTTCACCGAAAGCCTGGGCAAGGCCATGCGCGGGCTTGAGGCCGGTTCCTGCGGTTTTGATAAATCTGTCCCGGACGATGAAGATGCAGACCGTTTTCTGCAGGAGAAACTGGCTATTCCCGGTGCAGAACGTTTGTGGTGGCTAGGTGAGGCCTTGCGTGCCGGCTGGACGGAAGCACGTGTTTTTGATGTGACACGCATTGATCCGTGGTTTATCCGCGAAATTGCAGCTGTTATCGAGCTGGAAATTTTGCTGGCGGATCGTGAAATTGACTCACTCTGTGCTGTCGAGTGGAAACAGGCCAAGCGAGAAGGACTGTCCGATTCACGGCTGGCAGAGCTGCTGGATAGTGATGAGCTGGCGGTTCGCCAGATGCGGCAAGCTGCTGGAATCAACCCGGTTTTTAAACGTGTGGACACCTGTGCTGCCGAGTTTGAAGCGCATACGCCTTATCTCTATTCTGCTTATGAACAGGAATGTGAAGCAAGACCTTCCGATAAGAAGAAGATCATGGTGCTGGGTGGTGGTCCCAATCGTATCGGTCAGGGCATTGAATTTGATTACTGCTGCGTGCATGCGGCTTTTGCGCTTTCCGCAGATGGTTATGAAACCATTATGGTGAACTGTAATCCGGAAACGGTTTCGACCGATTATGACACCTCGGACCGTCTTTATTTTGAGCCGCTGACCTATGAAGATGTGATGGCAATTGTGGATGTGGAACAGCCGGATGGGGTGATTGTGCAGTTTGGTGGGCAGACACCGTTGAAATTGGCCGAGTCACTGGAAGCTGCCGGTGTGCCAATTATCGGTACCAGTCCGGATATGATCGATCTGGCTGAAGATCGCGAGCGTTTCCAGCAGTTATTGCATGAACTGAATTTATTGCAGCCTGAAAACGGTACCGCGCGCTCGACCGAAGAAGCGGTGGCAGTGGCAGCAGAGATTGGTTATCCGGTGGTGGTACGCCCTTCCTATGTACTGGGTGGCCGTGCCATGCAAATCGTTCACAATGAAAAAGGTTTGTTGCGCTATATGACCGAAGCGGTGCAGGCATCACCTGATCATCCGGTGCTGCTGGATCGTTTTCTGAACTGTGCGATTGAGCTGGATGTGGATGCACTGGCCGATGGTCATCGGGTGGTGATCGGTGGCATTATGGAACATATTGAGGAAGCCGGTGTGCATTCGGGTGACTCGGCTTGTTGTTTGCCGCCACATTCAATTTCCGATGCCATGATTTCTGAAGTGCGCCGCCAGACCAAAGCATTGGGGCTGGCGCTGAATGTGAAGGGATTATTGAATATCCAGTTTGCCTTGCAGGGTGAAACGCTTTATGTGCTGGAAGTGAATCCGCGTGCCAGCCGTACTGTTCCATTTGTTTCCAAAGCGACTGGTAAACCGCTGGCGAAAATTGCGGCGAGGATTATGGCCGGGCAGACACTTGATGAGCTGGGTATTGATGATATTTTGCAACCGAGCGATTTCCGTGCGGTCAAAGAGGCGGTTTTCCCATTTGTGAAATTCCGCGGGGTCGATCCTTTATTGAGTCCGGAAATGAAATCAACCGGCGAAGTCATGGGCATTGCCAGTTGTTTTACAGCTGCTTTTTCCAAAGCCCAGCTGGGAGTAGGTGTCATGTTGCCGGAATCCGGCACAGCGTTTATTTCAGTGCGTGAAACAGACAAAGCGGATGCGATTGAGGTTGGTCATGTGTTGGCCGGCGCCGGGTTTAAACTGATGGCAACCAGTGGTACGCACAGGGCGCTGGTCGGGGCAGGCCTGGAAGCTGAAAGCGTAGCCAAGGTGATCGAAGGCGTCCGTCCGCATATTGTTGACCGCTTGCTGAATGATGAGGTCGACCTTATTATTAATACGACTGAAGGTGAACAAGCCATCAGGGACTCCAAATCAATTCGACAGGCAACACTGGATCGGGGTATTGCGTATTATACGACGATGGCCGGTGGTCTGGCAGCAGCTCAGGCGATTGCCGGGCACCCGGATGTGACCATGGTTAAAAGCATTCAGGAATATCATAATTATAAAGACATGAGGAATCAGACATAACTATGGAACGTGTACCAATGACCAGATGGGGGGGCGAAACATTAAAAGATACCCTGAACTACCTTAAAGGTGAGAAACGCCATCAGATTGTGGCTGCGATTGAAGAAGCTCGTGCACATGGCGATTTGTCCGAAAATGCTGAATACCATGCTGCCAAGGAAGAGCAGGGCATGAACGAAGCGCGTGTGAAAGATATCGAAGACAAGCTGGCGCGTGCTCATATCATTGATCCGGCCACGATTACAGCTGAAAAGATTGTTTTCGGTGCGACAGTGGAATTGATCGATCTGGATGAAGGCACAGAAATCACTTACCAGATTGTCGGGGTGGATGAAGCGGATATCGAAGCTGGTAAAATTTCGATTACTTCACCGATTGCACGTGCCCTGATCGGTAAGGAAGAGGGGGATGTTGCCATTGTTCTGGCTCCCGGTGGTGAACGTGAGTACGAAATCCAGTCCATTGAATATGTATGATATGGCTACAGGCTTGTTTGCCGTGCATTCGGACTGTGTTGTCGAATCTCTTGTGTGAAATGTGTCCGATGAAATGAGTCAATTGAGGAGCCAGGGGTGAGTGTTGATTGTATCCGTATCGGTGCCATACGTTTGTGTTTGGCCCTGATGCTGGGTCTGGTGGTGGTACCGGGCTATGTTGTTGCACCTGTGCT
>CAZBEN010000041.1:4304-10023 GCA_964490955.1 uncultured Zetaproteobacteria bacterium
TGGCCCTGATGCTGGGTCTGGTGGTGGTACCGGGCTATGTTGTTGCACCTGTGCTGTTTGCCAAAGCAGGCAATATTTCACTGGCCGGTTCATTAGCTGGCAGTATTTTTCATCTGGCTAATATGGGATTTCTTTTCCTGGCTGTAGCAGTTTCGGTATTCTGGTTAAGAATGCAGAAGTCAGGTATATCTGCGGGCAAGCTACGGTGGTCGTTATTATTGTTGCTTATATTGTTCATTGCTGGCAATGAGTATGGTGTTTCTCCTGTAATTGCTGATCTCAAAATACAGATTGGATCCATGGACCAGCTTGCGAGTGACAATCCGCTACGTAAACTGTTCGGTATATGGCATGGAATCAGCGCATTAATCCATCTGTTTGCAGCGCTGGGCTCAGTTGCGCTAGTTGGACTGGGTGCTTCGCAGCGTTGCAGGAAAAGCAGCATTGAGGAACCATGTCCATCATAACCGAATGGCTGCAAAAGCGTTTGGCAGACACAGAACTGGTGATGTTGTTTTCATCATTACTGGTTATTTTTATTTTACTTATTTTAATCGGGCCAATCCTGGCACCGGTACTGCTGGGTATTGCACTGGCTTACGTGCTTGATGGCATTGTTGACCTGCTGATACATTGTAAATTCCCCAGAATGCTGGCCATTATCGTCACAGGCGGCGGAGCTATGCTGTTGCTGTTGTTTACGTTATTGGCAATACTACCATTGCTTACTGAACAAATTGGTCGTCTGGTTTCGCATGCACCACAATATGTGCAATCAATTCGGGAGATGTTGCAACAGTTACAGACCAGTCATGCTGAATGGATCAACTCGAGCTATCTTCAGAAAATCATTGCGGCCGTGGCAGTGAAACTACAGGAGTGGGGCGGAGCACTGCTGACATTCTCGATTGCTTCGATCCCGGGTATGATCACACTGCTTGTCTATGCTGTGCTTGTGCCGGTCATGGTTTTCTTTTTTCTCAAGGATAAAGAAGTCATTATCGGCTGGGGTCAACAGTTCCTGCCCAGGGAGCGTGCTTTATTGCAGCGTGTCTGGAACGAACTTGACACACAGATCGGTAACTATATTCGCGGCAAGTTCTGGGAAGCTTTATTGGTCGGTATTGCCATGTGGCTGGTGTACTGGTGGATGGGGCATGAATACGCACTGTTGCTGGGTGTGCTGACCGGTATTTCGGTATGGATTCCATTTGTAGGTGCTGCAGTGGTTACGTTTCCCGTTATTTTGTTGTCGTTTTTTCAATGGGGTTGGACGGATACTATGGCCTACGGTGTACTGGCCTATGCGATTGTACAGACGATTGATGCCAATGTAGTTGTGCCGTGGCTGTTTTCGGAAATTGTCAATTTACACCCAATTGCAATCATTGTGGCGATTCTCGTATTTGGGAGCCTGTGGGGTATTATAGGTGTCGTTATAGCCATCCCAATGGCTGCATTGGTTAAAAGCGTGGTTTCCATTGTGCTGGAAAGGCGCTTTGATGATAAGAAACCAGGATAAATTGCAAGCACAGTAAGATTGTTTAGGCTGCGACGAATTTTGTGCAACTACGATTAGATAATTGAATCACTGAGGATAACAATATGAACAACAAAGTACCTGCGAAGGGTTCAGTAATGCCTGAGGGAAGCAGCCCATCTCAGGGTGAAATGGATGAACTTAAACGTGATATGCGCTCTGCCCAGTGGGCGCATTGGGCGCAGAGTAACCAGAAACAGATTATTGCGGCAGTGATTGCACTGGTTGTTATTCTTGTTGCGGGAGGTTTGTGGCAACAGCATAATAAATCTCAACGTGCTGCTGCGGCTACTTTGTATCAGCAGGCTGTGAATGAACAGAATGCGGGTAAGCAACAGGCTCTGATGCAAAGCGTGGTCACACAGTTTGTATCGAGCAGCTATAGTGCTCTGGCGCATATGCAACTCGCACGCCTGGATCAGGCTCATGCCGAAGCGCACCTGCAGGCACTCATTGATCATCCGAAAGCAATGAAGGAATGGATTTGGCAGGCTCGCCTGGATATGGCCGCGATTAAGATCGAGAAGAGTGACAAAACTGCTGCCAATGCGCTGCTGGAGCATACGGTTGGTGATCAGTATCAACAATTGCGCCATTATTTGATGGCCATGGCGAGTTCCGACGCAGCGGAAAAAGAAAAACATTTGCAAAAGGCACTGGATGCTGTTTCACAGGATAACGCTTTGAAAACCAAGATTGAAACATTGATGTCCCAGAAAACATCCTGATGTTGAAAAGTTGTCCACTTACATTACGGGCTTGTTTTTTATCCCTGCTGCTATCTGGGTTGCTGGTTTTGTCCGGGTGTTCGACTGTTGCGGGGTTGTGGGCGGATAGTCCGGTCGAACAGACGGAGAGCAAACCTGTTGTCGCTCCGGCACCCTCAACAAGGCATATATCAGTGCTTTGGCGTAATAATGTTGACCAGCGGAAACCTGCTACACCGCCCGGCTTCAGTTTGCCAGCTGTCATTATGGGCAACCAGGAAGAACTTGTGGTTGCCGGGGGGCAGGACAGCCGCGTTCGTATCTATCGGGCCAATGGCAGTGAAGTGGGCAGGATTGGGCTAAAACACGCTTCTGAATCCGGTGCATTGAAGCTGTCAAACGGGCTGGTTGTTGTCGGCGATGTGGGAGGTATTCTGTATGGGCTGGATATCGATAATCACCGTATCGTATGGCAGAAGCAGCTTTCTGCCGCACTGATCAGCAGCCCCGTTGCTGCAGGTGACGGTTTTGTTATTCAGGCATCAAATAATCAGATTTACCGATTTACTGAAGATGGCAAAAAAGTGTGGAGTTATTCCTCCGGCCAGTTGGGCGGCCTTGGTATTCATTTGAATCCATCGCCGGTTATATACAAGCATCATGTTTATGCTGTCTTCAGTAATGGTGATGTGGTTGCATTGAACGCTGAAAACGGCAATTTTTTGTGGAAAAGGCAACTGCTACTCAGTAACAATGCTGCGGTGATGAGTGAAATAAAAATCCCAACGGCAACACCGCTCATTGTTCCGGTCACTCAATCCGGTCGGGCTGAAGATGCGATCATCGTTTCTATATTCCAGGGCGAACTCACATTTCTGTCTTTGCAGGATGGTAGTACACTCAGCACCCGTAACCTGTCTCTGAAGTCAAAACCGCTGTTAATTGGCAACACTGTATTTACCGCAGATGCAACAGGTGCCGTAAGGGCACTGGAGACGTCCGGCGCAGAAACGCTGTGGAAGAAGCAAGTCTCTGATGGTGCATTGACAGGACCTGTATTGTGGAAGGGCAGTTTGTGGGTTGCAGATGATCAGGCGCGCGTGTTTCGCCTGAATCTGAGTGGAACCGTGCTGGCAAGCACAAAGCTGGATGGTCGAATTGATCGTGCCCCGGTTGCCGCCAGTGGCGGTGTTCTGGTGCGCAACAATCTCGGCACGCTTTATATGCTGCGCTGAATCCTATAGTGGCTGTTTTCAGGAACCTTCCTTGTCAGAATCAATAAATCATCATCACGTCGCAAGATTACCGGTTATTGCTATTGTCGGTCGCCCCAATGTTGGCAAATCGACCCTGTTTAATCGCATCGTTGGTAAGCGCAAGGCTATTGTCGGAGACCGCCCCGGCGTCACCGTAGACCGGCTGGAAAACGAGTGTCGGCTCGGCGAACGGGATGTGGTGCTGGTCGATACCGGTGGCATTGGTGAGGGTACCCACGATGTCATGCAACCAGCTATTGACTTACAGGTGGAAGCCGCCCTCGAAATTGCCGATGTTGTACTGTTTGTGGTTGATGCACAGGCCGGGGCTACACCGATAGATGCTGTCATCGCTGACAAATTACGCAAACATCACGTTCCATTGCTGCTTGTGGCCAACAAGGCAGAGAAGCCGGGTAGCGAGATAGAGTTTTTCAGCCTGGGTCTTGGTGATCCGATCGCCGTTTCCGCTGCTCATGGTGAGGGAGTACGTGATTTTATTGCTACCCTGGAAACCCTGATTCCAGAGCAGGCTGCTGAATTGGTCGGAGACGTACAGCAGGCTATTGCATCGGTTGCTGTGATTGGCCGGCCGAATGTCGGCAAATCCACGCTTATCAATGCATGGTTAAGAAAACAACGTATGGTGGTCAGTGATATTGCCGGTACTACCCGCGATGCCATCGATAGCAGTATGCCATACAAAGACGGGTTTATCCGCCTGGTGGATACTGCCGGCCAGCGCAAGCATGGCCGCATCAATGACATCATTGAATTCGTTGCGCGTGTGAAAGCTGTACAGGCATTCCGGCGTTCTGATGTGGCGGTCATGTTGCTTGATGGTGGCGAAGGCATTGTTGAACAGGATATGCGCCTGATGCAACTGGCTCTGGACGAGGGTTGTGCGCTGATTGTTGCTGTCAATAAACTGGACTTGCTCAATGAAGATCAATGGAAATATTACGCTGAACGCCTTGATTTCAGAATGCGGGGGATGTCTGATATCCTTGTCTTTCGTATTACAGCTAAAAGCGGCAAAGGTGTAAAGCGGTTACTTGATGAGGTGGTCAAGGCGGCTCACCGCAACAGTTTCGAGTTGACCACCGGAGCACTCAATCGCTGGTTGGCTGATGTTCAACAGGCTCAGCGTCCTCCCAGTGATCACGGTGCAGTTGTACGATTAAAATATGCTTCTCAGGTTTCCACTCGTCCGCCTGCCATCAAGATTTTCTGCAATCGTCCCAAGGGCCTGAAAACCAGTTATAAGCGTTACCTGGAACAGTCGTTCCGGACAAGTTTCGATTTAAACGGTGTGCCTGTCCGTTTTTCGTTTACGGCCGGTAAAAACCCGTATAAGTCCTGAATGCGCAGTTTTGAAGAAACACGTGAGATAGCTTGTCCGACCTCGGACATGTTTGAGATCGTGATGGATATCGAAGCCTATCCGGTTTTTTTACCATGGGTGGCAGATGCGACTGTTTTGCACCAACAACCCGGGGAACTCAGCGCGGAACTGGTCGCTGATCTGGCAGGGTCGCGGCACAGTTTTCAAACTATCGATCGCTTTATCACGAATAAGCTCATTGAAGTTCGCTTGCTGGAAGGGCCGTTTCGTTTTCTGGAAAGCGTATGGACATTTGAGGCAATCGGGCCAGACCGTTGCACTGTTCATTTCTCGATTGAGTTTGAATTTCGCAGTATGATGCTGGATATGGTTGCCAGCCCGATTTTTGCTACTGCCTGCAAATCCATGGTGCAGTCTTTTGAACAGCGGGCACTGGCATTGAGGGGAGCATCATGCACATAAGTGTGGTTTATGCGTTGCCAAATGAACAGTTTCTTGAGGAACTGGATGTTGCCGGAGGTACAACAGCCGAGGAAGCGGTACATATGAGTGGCATGAGCGACAACCACCCCGAAATTGATTTATCTGTTAACAAACTGGGTATTTTTGCCAAGCTGGTAAAGGGTGATCAGGTTTTACGCGATGGTGACAGGGTGGAAATTTATCGTCCCCTGCCACGCAAGCCTCGCGATGCACATGCTGTGGATGATAAAAAAGCCCGCATTCGCGCCAAGCGCGAAAAGAGGGCCGCCAGCGGAGATTAAGCCGCATTGCTCATCCACTGACTGGCTGTTTCCATCGACCTTCGGCCCCTCTTCGAGTCCTGTATGGGGAACCTAGGGTAGCTCGAATTCAATGTCGGCTTCCGGCC
>CAZBEN010000042.1:0-9653 GCA_964490955.1 uncultured Zetaproteobacteria bacterium
GGATAAAAATAGTATGAAATTACAGTATTTAAACGTATTCCGGTTTTTTCACCTCATGCAACGGGATGAAAAAAACATCCAGTCAACAATCTGATGGCCATCATAATCGCATTTCCCTCATTGCCCATGCAGGCGCTTTCGTTAGAGTAGTGCAGTGCAGAATAATGATTTAAAATCCCCGGAACATCTATTGCCAGAAGCGAAAAAACCGGAGCGGGAGGCAAACAAACTCCCCCGTATCCCGATTCGCTGGCGCTGGTCGGTATTGGTGGGTTTTACGGTCACCATCGCAATTATTATCCTGTTTTTCATCATACTTGATATAGAGCACAATGCCTGGCTGGGAAATCAGGCGGCTCAAGCCGAGTTACAGGTAGATCGGCTAACCGATGAACTGAAGTTGCCGCTTCTCTCCGGCAGCAGTACGGAAACAGATATCGTGGTTCATAGTTTTCTGGATAAGGTACCAACGGTGCTGAGTGTGGTCATCCGGTATCCCGATGGCAAAACAAAATCCCTTGGCTCCGTTACCGCCAGCAGAACTGTCCTGAAAGCCCTGGTCAAAAGCAGTACGGTGAAACGTCTGCCGGTAAAGCAGTTATGGTATGCAAAATCCGTGGTCTACGCCAAGACCTCCATGGGTACAGTCGCTGTACGTTTTTCTGAAAAGCAGTGGGAAAACATTGCCGGAAAACTGGGGCAGAAAATTTTTATAGCTGCTGTAGTCGTGGTACTGCTATCGGGTGTTCTGGTGTTCTGGATTGCCGGGCGCATGAGTCAACCTATTGAAATGCTGAGTGATGCCGCGCTCAAGGTTGCCGATGGTGATTATCAGGTTCGTTTGCCCGTGCGTGGCAATGATGAACTATCGGATGCATTGTTTCAGTTCAATGTCATGGCAAGTGAGCTTGAACACAAGGAAGAGTTGCGCGATGTGTTCGGCCGTTATCTTAACCCGGAGCTTATCAAGGAAGTGTTTGAAAGCGGTGATGTACAGGTGAAAAATCATCGCCAGGAAGTCTCGGTTCTGTTTGCGGACATGGTTCATTTCACATCTTTTTCCGAATCCATAGAAACACAAGATGTAATCAACCTTCTGAATGACCATTTTGAAGTATTCCATCGCGTCATTGCTTATTATGGCGGTCATGTGGATAAATATATTGGCGATGCAGTGATGGCTGTATTTAATCATCCGGTCAACGACAAAGACCATGCCCGGCATGCGGCCGAAGCCGGACTGGCAGTGAACCTGGCCTGTCAGAAACTGGGTAAAAAACGACCTGATGGTGAACCTGTCAGTTTCAGGATTGGGCTGAACTGCGGGCAGGCCATTGTTGGTAATATTGGCGCGGCTCAGCGGCTGGAATATACAGTGATTGGTGATGCTGTGAATATAGCATCTCGCATGACCGGTCTCGGCAACGGCGGAGAATTGGTCATGCCCCGAAAGACATTCGACCTTTTGGGCGAAGGTTTCGATTTTCAGCCCATTAGCGTGCAAAACATAAAAGGCGTGAGCCGGGAAGTTGAAATCGGTCGTGTACGGGTTTCCAATCCATCTTTGCTCCACAGTATTGAATATGTCGTGGATTTGGCATTTAATCTCGGGCTGCCTGAGAATGTACGCCAGACCGCTGGAGATACCTGATTTATGTTTAAATTCAGTTGTTTCATGATTGCTGCCATCATGTTGACTGCTTGCCAGATAAACAAAGGAAGTCGTCTGGATAACCTTCTGGTCAAGAGCAGTGAAACATTCAGAATGACGGGCACATTCGAATCTATTAACCATGATTTCAAACGTGGCAGGATCATGCAGGCGAGAGCGCGAATACTTAAACTGGACAAGTCAGATCGTGATTACAGGAAAGTCTACCGACTACTGGAACAAAAAATTGAGCCCGCACGCAGACGGCTTTTCATCCATTATCTGCGAATCGCAAAAGATCTCGAGGAAAAGAAGCTGTGGTCAAAAGCAATCTGGGCATATGATCAGGCCGGGGCCGTCTCCATCAAGCCGGAGGCCATGAAGAAGAAACAGGCAGAGATGCAGAAGAAAGTCCGGCAGTTTCGACTGGAAAAGCTGTTGCAGCAGCGCAGGAAGGAAGATCGCACACTGTTTTCCTATGCCGGCGCCTATGAACCACCCAAAGGGATCAGTCTAAAAGATGATATCTACGAACGCATGCGCGAACATTACAACGACATCCTGGATGACAGGGCGAACCTGGCATTTCGCGAAAGCATGCGTTTTTTACACAGAGACCTGCCTGAAATAGCCTATGTCGAAATTGAATCCTATCTGCGATTACAACCCGACAGCAGGAAAGGTGTGGCACTGCTGGCTTCAATTAAACGGGAAATGCCGGCATTTCTGAAAATCCCCAATATGCCTGCAGCCAATGCGGTCGAAAAACCCGCTATGATCCAGCGCGCAAGCCACACCAAGTCAGCCACAGCCAAACAGGTACAAACTGCACTGAAAAGCGGAGAACTACTGAAAGCCAGACAACTTGCACATATCTATCGTCGAAACGGGGGCAAAGACGCCGATAAACTGTTGAACCAGGTGCAGAAAAAAGTGGATACATCAGCTGCTAAAATGTTTTCCAAAGGCAGTATAGCATTCCGAAACGAACAACTGGATCGTGCTATTCAATACTGGGATAAAGCTGTCATATTAAAACCGGATGAATCCGAATATGTAGAGTCCCTGCGCCGTGCACGCCAGTTGCAGGAGCGCCTGAACCTGTTACAAGATTCTAAATAAAAAAAGCATGTACCACGTTCATTTTATTCATTGTTGCCACAAACCCAAAGAGGACTCATATGCGGGATACGATAGTTTTACCTCGACGTAAAACCCGACAGATACAGGTTGGCAAAGTCAGTGTTGGCGGTGATGCAGCGATTGCCGTGCAATCCATGACCAATACCCTGACAACGGACATCGATGCTACGGTGGGCCAGATTCAGCGACTGGCACATGCCGGCGCCGATATTGTACGCGTTTCCGTACCCGACCCTGAATCAGCAGCAGCCATGCCGGAAATTTTGGCCCAGACAGATGTACCGATCATTGCCGACATTCATTTCAGCTATAAAATGGCACTGGCAGCCCTTGATGCAGGAGTACACGGGCTGCGTCTCAACCCCGGCAATATCGGTGGTCGCGAACGGGTCGAGCGAGTGGTGAAAAAGGCTACTGAGCATAATGTTTCAATCCGCATCGGGGTGAACGCCGGTTCTCTGGAAAAAGAGTTGAATGAGAAATATGGCGAACCCTGTGCCGATGCCATGGTAGAATCGGCTCTGAATCATATCCATATTCTGGAGGAAATGGATTTTTACGACATCAAGGTATCGCTGAAGGCCAGTAACATCCCGATGACGGTAGCTGCTTATCGTAAACTGGCGGATAAAGTGGATTACCCGCTACATCTCGGTATTACTGAATCCGGCAGTCGTTTTGGCGGCACGGTGAAATCATCCATCGGACTAGGCCTGCTGCTGGCAGATGGCATCGGCGATACGATTCGGGTATCTCTTGCTGCCGAACCGGAAGAAGAGATTAAAGTGGGTTTTGAAATTCTGAAATCGCTGGGCTTGCGTCACCGCGGCGTCAATCTCATTGCCTGTCCAAGCTGTGCCCGTCAGAAATTCAATGTCATTGATACAGTGTCCGAGCTTGAGCAGCGCCTATCCCATATCCATGAGAATATTGATGTGGCTGTGATCGGCTGTGTCGTCAATGGCCCCGGAGAAGCCAGGGAAGTGAATGTGGGCATTACCGGTGGATACCCCGTGCATATGATGTACCGCGATGGTGAAAAATCCGAGAAGATCAAAACAGAAAATATGATCGATAAGCTGGTCGAGGATGTGGAACGACGTGCCGCGGCAATACGCGAACAAGCGGAGAAAAACTGAATGGCGGGCAAACGTTTGCAAAGTATCCGGGGCATCCACGACGGTCTGCCCGCAGAGGTGTTGGTCTGGCGGCATATTGAAACGGTAGCACGCAAAGTGTTTACTACTTATGCCTTTTCCGAGGTTCGCCTGCCAATACTGGAGCCAACTGAACTGTTTGTGCGCTCGATTGGCGAAGTCACTGATATTGTTTCCAAAGAGATGTACGCCTTTACAGATCAGGGCGGCGATCACATCTGCCTGCGACCGGAAGGCACCGCGGGGGCGGTACGTGCCTTCCTTCAGGGCGGGTTAACCCGTGCCGGAATCCAGCGCTGGTTTTATATTGGCCCCATGTTTCGACGCGAGCGTCCCCAAAAAGGACGGTTACGCCAATTCCAGCAGATCGGTGTGGAAATATTCGGCGCCAACGGACCCCTGGAAGATGCTGAAGTGCTGGCCATGGCCCACAGTTTCTTGTCCGAACTGGGTATTTCCGAGTTGAATCTGGAAATCAACTCACTGGGTTGCCCTGCCTGCCGTCCGGCTTACCGCGATGTGCTCGTAAGCTATTTGAATAAATGCGCCGGCAATCTTTGTGAGACCTGTAACGAGCGTATCGAAAAAAACCCCATGCGCGTGCTCGATTGCAAGGTGGAAGCCTGTCAGACTGAACTACAGGATGCGCCGGAGATGATGCATCACCTGTGTAAAGCATGTGAAACCCACTTTTCCGGGCTGCAGACCGGACTTAAGGCATTGAATGTTCCATACCGGATCAATGCACGTATTGTGCGCGGCCTGGACTATTATAACCGTACCGCTTTTGAAATTATTTCCGACCAGCTGGGTGCGCAGGGAACGGTGCTGGCCGGTGGTCGTTATGATAGTTTAATTGATGAGCTGGGTGGTCCCCCAACTGCAGCAATTGGTTTTGCTGCAGGACTCGAACGACTGGCGATGCTGCTTGGTAAAATCAGGGCTGCCGGTGTAGATATAGCCATCGTGGCTCTGGGTGAGCAGGCTATCCCCTATTCCCTGCAGCAGTCTGCCTTGCTACGCCAGCAGGAGTTAAGTGTAGTGCACTGCGGTGGCGGCAGTGCTAAACGACAGTTTAAGATTGCAGACCGCGAGGGAGCCCGCTTTGTAGTCATTATTGGCGAAGATGAAATGCTGTCCGGCTTTGTTACACTGAAGAATATGGCCACAGGTGAGCAGCAACAGCTTACCTTCGATCAACTCGTGAGCACTGTCAAAGACTGAAGAAGGGCATCGATCATCCTGCTTCAATGGCCTTAACCAGACTTGTCAACAGCCGGTTTACTGGTACGGGAACCTTCAATTCATCAGCCTTCCTCACCACGTAGCCATTGATATACTCCACCTCGGTTTTGCGCCCGGCTTCAATATCCTGCCACATGCTGGTTTTGACCGACCCCATGTCCAATGTCACTTCAATATGTTTAAGAATATCCTGCTCGCCAATCGCAATATCGCACACCTTTGCAATTTTCACGGTTTCTTCCATTGCCTGACGCACGATAGCAAGCGTTTCGGTATCAGCAGCTATGTCGCGGGCATACCGGCGGGTAATCGCCGTGATTGCATTAAAACCACAATTCCACAGTAGTTTACGCCAAAGCATGGCTTCCGGGTTTTCATCCGGCCGTATCGGCACCTCAGCCTGCTGAAATGCCCTGATGAGCGGCAACAAATACTGCTCACCTCTGCCTTGCTGCCACAACCCCATGCGTACCCCGCCGGCTGCCGAATGAATCACATGCCCGGGTTGCTCCAGCCTCACACCGATAAAAGCTGAGCCCGCAGCAATAGCATGATCAGGAAAAACCTGGGCCACCATGTCAGGGGCTTCAACACCGTTTTGCAGTGTCAGCAGTAATGCCGAAGGCGAAACATGATGCTGTATCAAATCAAGCATGTCATTCAGCGAGGTCATTTTACAGCTCAACACCACAACCTGGCAGGAATTAAGTTGACCCGCATCGGATACGGTCTTGAACTTAATCTGCTTGCATTCCCCTTCCGATTCGTGTCTCAGGCCCGCGCTTTGCATCTCAGTCAGATGCCGCCCGCGAGCCAGTAATATCACATCGAAACCGGCCTGCACCAGCTTGCTGCCATAGTGGCAGCCGACAGCTCCGGCGCCTGCAAATGCAATTCTCATTAATCCCTCCATGACCGGGCAATCATACAGCGTTATGCTTGCCATTCGCGATGACGGTACTCAGCAGCACCCAAAGATAATCGCGCAGCTACGCTCAAGGGGTAACTAATGCCAAAAGAAACATTGCGCAAGGAAGCATTCGAATATCACAGTCTGCCAATACCGGGAAAGATCAGCATTAAACCCACCAAACCGTGTCTGACCCAGCGTGATCTGGCTCTGGCTTACACGCCGGGCGTTGCCGAACCCTGTCTGGCTATCGCAGAAAATCCGGAACTGGCCGATGAGTATACTTCCCGTGCCAACCTGGTTGGCGTTATCAGCAATGGTACAGCCGTACTTGGCCTTGGTAATATCGGACCGCTGGCCGGAAAGCCGGTGATGGAAGGTAAAGGTGTACTGTTTAAACGGTTTGCAGATATTGATGTATTCGATATTGAACTGGATGAAAGTGATCCGATGAGCATCGTGGAAACCATAGCCCGCATGGAACCGACCTTCGGCGGCATCAATCTCGAAGACATCAAAGCTCCGGAATGTTTTATCATTGAAGAAGAATTAAAAAGGCGTATGAATATTCCGGTATTGCATGATGACCAGCATGGTACTGCCGTGATCATGGCAGCAGCATTTCTTAATGCGCTGATCTTGCAGAACAAACAGATTGAGGATGTAAAAATCACCTGTCTGGGTGCCGGCGCAGCAGGTTTCGCCTGCATGAAACTGATCGAACAACTGGGAGCCAGACGTGAAAACATTCTGTTCCTGGATCGTAAAGGCGTCATCAGCACAGATCGTCAGGAAGAGTTGCCGCCACACAAAGCCTATTTCGCTACCGAGCGGCCCGAACGCTCCCTGGCTGAAGCAATGAACGGTGCCGATGTGTTTATTGGTCTGTCTCAGGGTAATATCGTGGATCCTGCCATGCTTAAAACCATGGCCGACAGGCCCATCATCTTCGCCATGGCCAACCCCGACCCTGAAGTTGCCTATGAACTGGCCATGGAAACCCGCAAGGACCTGATTATGGCAACCGGCCGCTCTGATCACCCCAATCAGGTCAACAATGTGCTGGGTTTTCCATTTCTATTTCGTGGTGCACTCGATGCCCGTGCCACCACCTTCAATGAAGAGATGAAAGTCGCGGCTGTGCATGCGCTGGCCAGCCTTGCCCGCCAGGATGTTCCAGCCTCGGTGCTAAAAGCATATGGGGTCAAGGAACTACACTTCGGCCCTAAATATATTCTGCCCAAACCATTCGACCCCCGTTTAATCGAAGTCGTGCCCGTTGCAGTTGCGCAGGCAGCGACTGATACAGGCGTAGCTCGCAAACCGCTGGAAGATGCGAATGCCTATGCACACGAACTTGCTGGTCGCATTGATTCTTCACGCCTGTTTATGCGCATGATTATGGATAAGGCGCAGGCTAACCCGATCCGCCTGGTATTACCCGAAGGTGAAGATGAAACAGTGCTTCGTGCTGCTATTGAAATGCAGGAAACCGGTATTGCCACGCCTGTTCTGATTGGCCGGCAACATATAGTGAAACAGCTATGTGAAAAGGCGCAGCTAAACATAGGTAGCATCACCTTGATCGACCCGACCACTGAAGACACCCGTTCCGAAAGTCTCGCAGATGCCTATTATGCTCTGCGAAAACGCCACGGTGTGTTGGCAAATGATGCAGCCAAAACATTGCGTAATGATATCAATGTGCTTGGAGCC
The DNA here is from genome assembly GCA_964490955.1 of uncultured Zetaproteobacteria bacterium. GTDB lineage: Bacteria > Pseudomonadota > Zetaproteobacteria > Mariprofundales > Mariprofundaceae > Mariprofundus. Next base: position 7,823 of record CAZBEN010000042.1, read on the forward strand.
ATGCTGGTGCGTCAGGGTTTTGCTGATGGGATGCTCTCCGGGCGCACAGCCCATTATCCGAATGTACTCAGGCCGATTCTGAAAGTGCTCGGACATGATAACAGCGGACAACAACATCATGTTTATGGCATGTATCTGATGGTCATGGAAAACAGTGCTTATTTTCTATGTGACTGCACGGTGAATGTGGATATGAATGCCGTACAACTGGCTGAACTGGCTGAACTGGCTGCAGATACCGCTACCTCACTGGGATGCTGTGCCCGCGTCGCCATGATCTCTTTCTCCAACTTTGGCAGTGTCGATCATCCGGAAACACGCAAAGTGGCAGAGGCCACCCGACTTTTGCATGAGTCTGTGCCGGATCTGGTGGTCGACGGCGAGATGCAGGCGGATACTGCCGTCAATGGAGCAATACTCGGCCAATACCCGTTCAGTAAACTGAAAGAGCCTGCCAATGTGCTCATTTTCCCCACCATGCAGGCGGGAAATATTGCTTACAAATTACTGCGTGAATTGGGCGGTGGTACTGCCATCGGACCGATTCTTCTTGGCTTGCCGCAACAGGCTCATGTGCTTCAAACAGGTGCCAGTGTGGATGATATCGTCAATATGGCCGCTATCGCTGCTGCCCGGGCAGCGGACAAAAAACACTGATTTCAGCCAGATCTGTTCGATATTTCCGCACGAACACTGGCTGGACTTAAAGGTTTTTTACAATGGCTGCATACCAGTTCCGGCTCAACAACCTCCCCGCAACCGAGATGCATCAAGATGAGATGGGGTTTACTCTTTTCATCCAGCCACCGATTACCCCAGCGCATCATGGTCAACAACACGGGAAACAGATCCCTTCCTTTCTGCGTTAATCGGTATTCAAAACGTTCCGGTTTCTGCTGATACGGTACTTTTCTGAATATGTTTGCCTGCTGCAGACGAGCCAGGCGGCCGGCGAGTACTTTCTTTGAAATACCGAGATGGCGCTGCAGAGCATCAAAACGCCTGACACCGTAAAAGACATCCCGTATGATTAGAATGCTCCAGCGCTCTCCGATCAAATCAAGCGACCGAGTAATCGGGCAAATGTCATGGGGTGGAACTGTTTCCATGGTTCAATCATAGCGAGTTTAAATAAGAAACCAACTATATATTGTAGGTTTCTTATTAAGACTATAAAGTTTCATTAAGAAACCTATTGATGATATCCGTTTATTCGTCAATTATATGCCTGATATAATGCTTCACCTTAATCAATGGCCGGAGGTTGTGTGCGCAGTAATGTAAATTTATTAAGCAGGCTCAACTTTCTCTCTTCGCGCCGCCGTTTTGAGCTGTATCCGCCCTACTTTCTGATGCGTATCAAGGTAATCGAACTGGCACAGGACTGGAGCATGGCAAGAATTCGGTTGCCGTTAAACAGGGTTTCTGCCAATGCAGCCGGCAATATGTTCGGCGGCTATCAGGCCGCCCTTGCCGACCCGGTGCCTGCACTGGCTTGCCTGAAAAAGTTCCCCGGCTACCGCGTAGCGACCAAAAAGCTGGAAATAGATTTCATTCGGGTTGGCAATACAAGTTTGATGTTACATTTTGATTTTGATGAAAAGATATCACGCACCATTGAACAACAACTGAACGAGAAAAACCGTGCCACACCATGTTTTACGATGAGCTTTGTGCGAGAAGACGGGAAAGTCTGCACCAGAATCAAAAATACTGTAGCTATCCGGCCAAAGGGGTATACCAGCAAGCATGAGTAAACCGGTTATTGACTTCAATTTTGATTTTATCAGCCCCTACTGTTACCTGGCCTCAACCCGGCTCGATGCATTCA
>CAZBEN010000043.1:0-4704 GCA_964490955.1 uncultured Zetaproteobacteria bacterium
GTTTCAGTTTGGGCCTACTGTTGGGAAATGCGTTTTAACAGGAACTTTTCACAATAGGCTTGCGTATCCACAACAAGACCATCCTGCAATCGCTGCAACTGATGCAATAACAGCATCAATAAAATACTGACCAGCAGAGCGACAAAGGTGGAATTAAAAGCAATGCCCAGGTTGTTTGTCATGCCGGCGATATCACCGGCCAGCGCCTGATCGGCCAATGAAAGCGCTTGGCCAATGCCCCTGACCGTGCCAACAAAGCCGATGGAAGGAATCACCCAGATCAGATAACGAATCATCGAATTTTCCGCTTCCTGACGAACTGCCAATGATTCGACGCTCGATTCCACCGCATCGGAGGTATTCTGCACATCGTTGGTAATCAAATAACGCCGCAGGCTTGCCATCAATGTTTCAACCAGAGGCGTTTCTCTGGTATCTGTCGGAAGCTTGTCGAGATTGGACAGGGCGGTTTTCAGATCGTCGCCACTTTCAACTGTATCTTCCAGCAGGTCGACGGTAAACAGGTATTTGTCTTTGAGAATGGCAAAACATTTGCTCAAAATCAGATAGATCGCCCACAGCATCAGAATAAGGCATATTTCCTGCTCATAATCTTTCAGCACCACCAGAATATCGCGTGGCGCCGATTGTCCGGCCAGTTTGGCCTGGGCGATAATCACATCAGCTTGCGGCCGGATATAACCGATGTAGGACAGGTGTACGGTAATGGCGCTGCCGATCAATACGGCGATGCTTTTAATCATTTCGGACATGTGAGTCTCCTGTCTTAAATATCCACCGGAAATGTTGCCGGTGAATCCAGCTGAATGGATCGCATGGCGGCATACGCAGTGCCAGCCAGCAATCCAATGCCAAGAATGGTAATAACAATGAGCGTGCTTCGCCTGAATCGTTTGGAACTGTGAATATCAGCCATGAACTCCTCCTTGCTTAACGTGATATAAACAACGCGCGTTAATCAATATATCGTGCAACGCGAAAACCGATATCATCACGACCCGTGTTCGCACCTTCGCGATATGAGGCTCGTAATTCGGTGATGGTTCCGGAGCGCCAGTTTGAACCTTTTACGGTGTGTGTGTCACCGCTGTTTTGACCCAGCGGGTCGATCTCTGTTGTTTGTCCGACAGGCGGCACTAAAGTATACACATCATGCACCCATTCACTGACATTGCCGGTCAGGTCATACAAACCTGATTTTTCCGCCGGATAGCTGCCGACTGGCGCCAGCCCTGCATAAGCGTCGGAGTAATTGGGCACGTAGTGCGTGGTTGTTCCTTTGGCCGTCTCATCGGCGATATTACCGGAGTTTTCGGGGATAGTTGTTTTATCACCCCATGTAAACTTGCTCTGTTTGGCTTTCCCCGCTTTTCTGGCCAGCCATTCCCATTCAGCTTCACTCGGTAGCCTGTAACCGTCAGATGCCGCATTAAAACCGCGATATTGGCCATTGCGAATATTATAGAAGGGCTTGAGTTTATCTTGTGCGCTGAGCCAGTTACAGAACTGTGCAGCCTCGATCCAGCTCACTGAACGCACCGGTTCGTTCTGTCCACCCTTGCTTTTGCTGAATTTAGCGAACTGCGCGCCGGTCACTTCATATTTGCCGACATAAAAGGGTCTGGTCAGTTTTACCGTGCGCAAAAATTCGTTGGCGCGCTGGCCTTTTTCATAGCGGGGAGCGCCCATCACAAAGCTGCTGCGCGGTCTGAACAGTTTCAGCTGCATACCCGCCGAGTTGGTATATGTATGCGGCGTTTCAGCAAGTCGTGCCTGGGACTCCGTGCGCAACACAGCTGTGATCGTTTGTCTCGATTTGCTGCCGGGTGTCAGTGTTTGTTTGTGGCTGCGATAACCACGCTTGCGCAGTTCAATACGGTGCGGAATCGCCGATAATGTTAATACCAGCGGTGTACGCCCCACCTGCTTGCCATCGACCAGGACCGCTGCAGCCGGTTTCGAACGCACTTCAACCACGCCGGTCTCGGGTTTGAGATGAAATGAAACTTTTTTTTCTGCCCCGGGGGCGATGGACACCGTTTGCTGTTGCGAAAAATAGCCGGGTTTGTGATAGCTCAGTATGTTATTGGCACCGGCTTTAACCGCCAGCTTCCCGACAGGTGACGTCACATTTTTGCCATTCAACAGTAACACCCCGCCAACAGGTGACAGGTGTAGGCTTACATATGCATTGCTGGCTGCCAGCCGGTAATCCCGTTCGATCAGCTTTTCGGTGTTGGTGATTTCAACATCTTCAGAGATCGTTTGATAGCTGCCAAGTGCTACCTCCAGGTGGTATTGACCACCCGGTTTCTTAACTGATACAGGTGAAAGACCAATCATTTCACCATTGATGTGTACACTGGCGCCTGGTGGCATCGTGGAAATATTCATCTGACCGCTTATGGGCTGTAAATCAACGCTGCGATCCAGCCCCGTACCCGGTAGCATGATAACGTTGAGGTGCTGCTTTTTGAAATAGGGGTTGTCGATTTCAATGCTATGCTCACCGGAAAACAGCTTTTGCTGCAATTGTTTTGCTATGACCACCATGTTGCCATCGACAGACCAGCGTGTTTTCTCCGAATCCGGCTTTGTTGTCACACGTAACAGTTGAGGAATTTCGGACAGTTTAACGCTGAGCGTACCGCCGGTTTCTGAATCCAGCAGTGTTTTTCGTAACGTGTTGAAGCCTGTGGCTGAAACCTCAATGGTCGGATTGCCAAACAATGAGTAGACCGTACTGCCGATTGAACCTCCCAACACTCCCTCTACTTTTACTGCAGCGCTTTCCTGCGCCTGTTTCGGTTGTACATCGATGAGTGTTCCATTGGAAAAGCTGATAAGGGCCGCGGTAAAAATCGCGCCGGAAAACAGGGCCAGTGTTAGCAGCAGATAAAGTCGCCGCTGGCGGGATCTGGCGCGCAGTAATTCCATATGGATTGAGTCGTTATTTTCATTGTTGGCATCGTTATCGCTTGCTTCAGCCGGAGGAGGGGGTTTAAATTCGTTCATCACAGACAACCTTTACGTCAAATGAGTGTGAGCCGATGGGGATGCGCACCTCAACAAGCTTTGATTTGTAACCCTCGCGAATACCCTCAAAGGTATAGGTTCCGGCTTTGAGCCGGATGGTTCTTTGTTGCGTTATTCCTATCTTGCCGATGCCTTTGACCAGAATATATGTTTGATTATCCGATGTTACGGTTACCGGTATTTTAATATTTGCCTGCACAAGCAGAGCTTTCAACTCAGTCTCTTTCCGGCTTAGCGATTGACTGTTTTGTGCAAAAATATGTACCTGATCCAGTGCTTGTCGCGCTCCGGCAGCAACGTTGCCAGCGGCAAGGCGTTCGGGTTGCCGGAGATAATCCGACAGGACTTGATGCAGGCTTACCAGCTTGTTCGATAACTGCAATCCATCGCGAATCGTTTTATCATCGGGGTGTCGTTTTGCCGCTGCGGCATAAACAGATTGCGCTTCATTCCACTGATCCCGGTCGATAGCCGCCTTGCCACGTGTTTTTGCCGATTCCAGGTCCAGTGCAACTGCGAGCCTGTTAATCGCCGTATTCAGGACGCGAAGCTCTGAGCGTCCCGGGTATAATTGTTTGGCTTTATGATAACTGGATCGGGCCTGTTGCAGCTTTCTGTGTTTTACACGGTCCAAACCAAGGGCAATCAATGGAGCAAACTGACTTTCCTTGATGCTCTCTTCGAGCGCTGCTTTCCGCTGTTTTAACGCCTGCCTGTCTGGGTCCAGCTTAAGCGCCTCGGCAACCGCTGTATATTCCTTCTCCGGGTTGTTTTCAGTGCGTGCAACGGCTGCTTTCTTTAACAGCTCCAGAATTTTCGGCAGTGTACCTATGCGCTGTGCAAGTTTGAGAGCATCCGGATTGTCCGGCTTAAGCAGCAGAGCTTTGCTGATATGCTGTTTTGCTTCGATATGGTTATCGATGGCCAGAGCGTTTTTGGCCATCGATAACGCTGAAGAAAACATTTCCTCTCTCTGCGTCAATAATTGTCTGGCCATCGATTCCAAATCGGAGAGCTCCTGGAGCGCCGCTGGATAATCACCTGTTGCAAACGAAACGCTTGCCTTGTTTTTCAGAGCAGCAATCACAAGTTCTTTGTCGGCGTTCCAGGCTTTGAGGTTTGCGTTAGCTAGCGCCGGTGCAATGTCATTCTCATATAGATGCAGCTGTTGTATGAATTGCTCACGAAGTTTCGATGTATCTGCCGACGGTGGCGTTTTAACAGCAATAGCGACTTCCGTCACACCTGTGTTTGTATTGAAATCAAAGAGCCACATCGCCATTATGAAAATGGCAATGACAAACGCGGCAATGGCAAGCATAGAAAGCATACGTTTGTTGTTTTTTGCATGGTATTGGCTGGCTTTCCGGAGTTTTTCTTCTAACATAGAAGAAAAGAATCAGAGTTGAACATCTGGCGTGGCTTCCTCTTCATAGATTCTTTTGAGAAAGGCTCGCCATTGGGCGAATTGCTCTTTGGCGCTACCGGTGAGTTTCAGGGTGGATTTTTCAAAATTGACTACCTGGGGAGCCATTTCACTATCAATGGACTGGCCGAGTTCAGTCAGGGCATCTCGATGAAACTTCGTTTCCTTGTTTGTCTGGAAACTCTTTTCCAGGAAGTGTGCACCTGCAATGCCACCAATCA
>CAZBEN010000043.1:4804-9450 GCA_964490955.1 uncultured Zetaproteobacteria bacterium
CCTTGTTTCTTATATTGCTGTAAAAATCTTTTGTTACTTCGTGTTCGAATGATTTGCTGAACCATTGTTTTCCACTGATATCATAAACTTTAATATCAATATCTACGTTGGCGCCATTTGATTCATTGATACTTCCAACCACGTACAGGTCACCGGTCGCTGTTGTGTCCGGCATGACACGGACTGCGCCAAACGCTTCTGTTTTTTCAAGCGCCAGTTTCATCTTGTATGCGAAGCGAGAGGCCTCTGCCCGGCGCAGTTCAGGCCAAATACCTTTTTCTTCATATTTTTCCGGATCCTTGGGCAGCCCCGGATCAAAGACTGGAACAATGATATCCAGTTTTGGTTTTTGTACGATCAGTTTTTCAGTGGTCTTTGGCTTCAAATAGGATGAGGACATTGCCGGGCCAACACTCAAACCGGATGATCCCGAGCCGCTGGCCGCACACCCTGATAAAAGAAATATACAGGCCATTGTGATTGCTATCGGCTTTCTGATCCGCATCATTCCACTCACTACATCGCTCCTTGTTGAACAGGCAAACCTTTGTATTTTCGATATTCATTCCAGAGTTTTGCTTTAATCACCGGATCAGTTTCATCCATCGCAGCCTGGCGGATCTGCGCTTCCAGGATGCTGTCATTATCAACTTCAGGAATATCATCCGGGATTTTACCACTGCCTCTAACAGATTTATTCTGAATATGCCCCTGGGTATTTTTTTCGCCCGGAGCCGTGTTTGTTTCTGTTTTGTTGCTCAAGATGTCACTTGAACTACCGGTTGATGTTTCCTGGGCAGCAGGCACTTGTGTGCCCGACATATCGGAACTGGCTGAGGAAGATTTTGATTTGCCATTGCCCGCAGCGCTACCTGCACCGGCCTGGGTGCCATCTGCACCGCGACCACCTGCCTTACCGCCACCGGCGTTACGGGCGCGGGTATTTCGACAGCCTTCATATTTGTTCAGTGACTGGAATAAGGCTTTATCCATCAACTCTATTTTTTCCTGTTGGGTCAGGTTCGGATTGTTTGCGTAATCGACAGCGATATTGGTACAGTCATTGGCCTCGCTAAGGCTTGTATGCTCCTGGATCTGTGCCAGTCCATTGTCTGCGTTGAACAGTACAAGCAGAGAAATCAAGGCATAAAAACTGTTTGTTAGTGTCATTTTACCTGCAACTTAGATACGATATATGAAATTTCCGTGAAACCAATAGGCACCTCATCAGCTTGTAATTACCTCGAAAACTACCCTGGCTCATCATAAAAACCAGTTTTGGGAAACACTGAATAAGTGAATGAATACACTTATTCAGTGTGTGAAGACAAAAGTGTCATTTTGACTTTATGCACAAAACCAGGTACTGACACCTTACTTTTGCTGCCCAACCATGAGCCGTGCGGGTACACCGACTTTTTCAGAACATCTTTATTCGTTTCGCTCTTTATCGATCAATGCGCGCAGGTTTATCGTGCTGGTACTTCTATCTTCAGCCCGCATGGCCTGATGAATATGGTTACGAGCCGCCTTCATATCACGGCGAAGAAAATGCAGTGATGCCAGCATAAAGGCCGTATCAGCGTCCCTGGATGAATAAGCCTGTTGTTTCTCATACTGTTGGATGATCTGCTGTACTTTGGCATCCAGATGCTGATCCAGTGCGACATAATGCAATGCGTTCGGGTCGATTTTAAGGGCACGGCGCATGGCCCATACGCCTTTATCGAGATGGCCAAGATCAGCCGAGGCCAGCGCATAACCTACCTTGGGGTCACCTTTGGACGGCGATGCCTGAGCCTGCCTTCCAAAGTCGGCCAAGGCTGCGCTGGCCTGATTATTGCCGAGCAATGACCAGCCATTGCCAGTTGCCTGAATACTGCTGCCGCCGCGATAGGTGGTGGATGTGTTATAATTCGACGACGTTGAATCGCCATAATCGGAATCATACGATTCACGGTGACTATAATAGGGGTAGCCATAACCGCCATAATGATGGCCGTAATAGTGGTGTCCGTAGCCATGATGACCGTAGCCGTAGTAACTGTGCAGACCGTAATATGGATATCCGTAGCCATAGCCGTAGGAATGGCCGTAGCCGTAATGGCCGCCATGATGGCCAAAGCCAAAGTGGAGATAGCCGCCTGCCTGCACAGGTATGCTCACTGGTAGAGCAGCTAGAAACAGGGTAATAGCAAAGCTGAGGAATAGATTAAGTGTTAGAACCTTGCGGGTTTTCATCACATACCTCCATGGCGTACGCGTTTCTTCCCCTTTTCAGGCAACCGACATGTTTAACTATTGTCTTGGTCGTAATTGCATGCGCTGTGTTACATGGAGGTTGAACCAATGAGATGCTGATTAAAGGCATCCTGCCTGTAACCAGCGCTTCCATAATAAATGAGGCAATAAAAAAGGCGGGCTCGCAAGAGCCCGCCTGTTTGATGAACAGAAAACGGATTAGCTGTAGTAGCCGATCATGCTTTCCAGTGAACGAACCTTGATCTTGGAGGCATTACCAGCCGAACCAAAGGCTTCAAAACGTGCGGTGCAGATGTCTTTCATGGCATCTTTGGCAGCTTTGTAGAATTTTCGCGGATCGAAGTTGGATGGGTTTTCTTGCAGGTGACGGCGAACCGCACCGGTAGAAGCCATACGCAGATCTGTATCAATATTCACTTTACGAACGCCGGACTTGATACCATTGACAATCTCTTCAACTGGCACGCCGTACGTTTCGCCCATATCTCCGCCATATTCATTGATGATGGCCAGCCAGTCCTGTGGTACGGAAGAAGATCCGTGCATGACCAGATGCGTATTCGGCAGCGCCGCGTGAATCTCTTCAATGCGGTCAATACGCAGCACTTCGCCTGTAGGCGGCTTGGTGAATTTGTAGGCGCCGTGTGATGTGCCGATAGCGATAGCCAGGGCATCCACGTTGGTTTGGGCAACGAAATCAGCCGCTTCGTCTACGCTGGTCAGCAGCATGTCCAGATCCAGTTTACCTTCAGCGCCGTGGCCGTCTTCTTCACCCATTTCGCCGGTTTCCAGTGAACCCAGGCATCCCAACTCGCCTTCAACAGATACACCGCCGGCATGTGCCATGTCTACGACAGTTTTGGTGACGTTGACGTTGTACTCGAAGGAAGCTGGCGTTTTGCAGTCAGCTTCAAGCGAACCGTCCATCATCACCGACGAAAAACCGGACTGAATGGAGCGCAGACATACTGCCGGCTCGGAACCGTGGTCCTGATGCATGACTACCGGAATGTGCGGATACTGTTCAATGGCAGCATCAATCATATGACGCAGGAAAGGTTCGCCTGCATAACCGCGCGCACCTGCAGAACCCTGCATGATGACCGGTGAATCTACTTCGTTGGCAGCTTCCATGATGGCATGAACCTGCTCCATATTGTTTACATTGAATGCCGGCATGCCATAGCTGTTTTCAGCTGCGTGATCCAGTAATTGTCGTAATGAAATGAGAGCCATTATTTTTTCCTCCTAGTATTTAGCGGGCATAGTATGCCCAACAAGTCGGTTCATATGAACCGTAAAAATTATACCTGTTTAAATCTGCCGAATTCATCACCAACGCGAACAATCTTCATCGCGTTGGTGTTGCCTGCTTTACCCATCGGCGTACCCAAGCTCATGACCACCAGATCATCATCTGTCACCAGATTATCATAGAGCATCACGGACAGGCAATTGCGCGTCGCTTTCGGAGCGTCCGATTCGCCATAGACCTCGTCAAACGGTTTGGGAACCACGTTGCGGAACAGCGTGACTCTGCCCGCAGTTTCACCCGAAGGCGTTAAGGCGTAAATCGGCACGCGTGTCAGGTGTCTGGACATATATAATGCGGTATTGCCGCTGTGCGTAAAGGCTGCAATCGCGGTAATCGGCATCATATGCGATGTTTCCATGGCCTGACGAGCAATGCATTCATCAATCGAATGCGGCGGGAATCGAGGGTCGCGCGTCGCTGTTGAGGGCAGAACGCGCTGCTTTTCGGTTTCGATGCAGGTGCGATGCATAGCCTGTACCGCTTCAATTGGATACTTACCGGCGGCCGATTCACCCGAAAGCATGACCGCATCGGTGCCATCGAGTACTGCGTTGGCGACATCATTAACCTCGGCACGGGTCGGGATAGGATTGTTACACATCGATTCCATCATCTGGGTCGCAACAATCACCGGGGTATTATGCTTTGGTGCTTCGCGCAGGATCCGCTTCTGAACCGGTGGTACAGCCGCATCACCGATTTCTACGCCGAGATCGCCACGGGCTACCATAACGGCGTCGGATTCTTCCATGATCGTGGTCAGGTTCTCCGGCTCAACGGCTTCCGCGCGTTCTACTTTTGCAACGAGACCGGCATGACTGCCTTCGGCGCGCACCAGTGAGCGGGCGTAGGCCATATCGGCACCATGGCGGGGGAAGGAGATGGCAATATAGTCGACACCAATCGAACAAGCCGTTTTGATGTCTTCCTTGTCCTTCTCCGTCAATGCGGCAGCAGATAATCCGCCGCCGGCGCGGTTGATACCCTTGTTATTGGAAAGTTCGCCACCAACCAGAACAGTACACCTGATTTCCTGTCCGACGACATCATCGACATCCATGACAATCAG
>CAZBEN010000044.1:0-9251 GCA_964490955.1 uncultured Zetaproteobacteria bacterium
TCCAGACCGACACCATGGCCGGTACCGTGGAAAAAACCGGTCTGTTTGCCACGCAGCATTTTTGTCGGATAACCCTGCTGGTCAAAATGAGTAGTGATAGCCTTGTGGATTTGCATGCCGTCCATGCCGCTCGCGACCATCGACAGACCGATATCCTGACCTTCACGTACAGTTTGATGGAGCTTCCTGATTTCGGGGCTGGCTTTGCCTTTGACATAGGTTCGAGTCATATCTCCCCAGTAGCCGGTTGCAAGAACCCGCGGGAAAATATCAATAATAATGCTTTGGTGGGCACGGATGTAACCATGGCCGATGTTGTGCGGGTCAGCACCTTCCTTGCCACAGGCGACAATGGTGTGTGCAGGCATAGCACCGTTGCTGATCAGAAACGTTTCAATGGCACGCCGGACATTGGCTGATTTCACTTTTTTGCCGGATTCAGCATCGCGCAGGATACCGTCATCACCGATACTGCACGCGGCCAGATAGTGTTCTGCCTGCTGCATGGCTTTTCTGGTCAGTTGTTCAGCCTGTGCCAGGCAGCGAATTTCATATTCATTCTTGATTGCTCTTGCAGGGAAAAAAGCACCTTCTGCCGGCTTGACTTCAAACCCCCAGCTTCGCAGTTGTTCAGCAAAGCCGAGAGGAAAATGGGTCGGTACGAGAATTCGGCTGATGTTGTAAGGCTCCAGAAATTCAGCAGCAATGGCAGCAAGCCCGGTTCTTGATTTGTTTTCTGCCGCCTGTCGCCATGGAGAGTCAAGATGCACTTCATCAAAGCCGAAACTCTTGCGGGCACGATCAACTTCGAGTGGCGATAATAATCCATGCCAGTTGTCGTTCAGTTGTATGGCGATGAATGCATCAGGCACAAACATTTTGCTGATATAAAGCATATCCGCATCATGTTCTGATGCGGCAATCATTAAACGAACTTGTTTCACTTATCATAATCCTTTAATAATTCATCTCTTGCACTTATTTCTTCATTCTCTTTCTCAAGCATTTCACGCACGCTGATGGTGGATAGTACCTTGCCCTGTTCGCGTTCCATGCGGTAGTACAGGCCAAGCAACTGACGCCCCAACGATGTTTCCTGCCAGTGATGTGGTACTTTCATCGGGTCGTTATTCAGGCGACGGTGGATTTCGTTCAGGGTCATACTGTTGGCATCAAATGCCGGCAGCCATGCGGTTTGCCCATCCTGATCATGGGTCAGGCGCAGCAGTTCCAGCGTGCATAACCGATCCAGCCATTCCTGCATGATATTATCGGGAATGTCGGTTTCCTCGATCAAATCGTGCATGCTTAGTGTTTTTCCTTCATTCACACATTGTGCGGCACGAAGCAGAATGAGATGGGCGTAAAATTGCTGCACACCGGGTTTGAGAAATGAACTGTGCTTGCGGTGCGATTGCTCGGGGTGTTGCAGGCAGAAGGCGACCTCCGACCCGATCAGCACAATCACCCAGATCAGATAGAGCCAGATCAGGAAAATCGGCAGAGTGGAAAGGGCACCATATAATTTTTCGTAGTTGGCCACTTCGGTGACATAAAATGCAAAACCGAACTTGGCCCATTCAAATAATGCGCCGGCAACCAGACCGCCAATGGCTGCATATCGAAAAGGTACCGAAGTGTTAGGCAATACGGTATATAATGTTGCCATAGCCAGCGATGACATCAGCCAGGGCACCAGAAAGGGAGTTTGGCCGATATATGTGGCGCCTTCAGCGACCTGCCTGATAATGGGTAATGCTGTGAAATAAGAAGTGATGGTGATGGAAGCGCCAATCAGAATGGGAGCCAGTGTCAGGGTGGCCCAAAATGTCATGAATTTGGACAACCAGGCTCGGGTGCGTGTGATACGCCATATATCGTTGAAAGCCTCTTCAATTGTATTTAGCAGGGCAGTGGCAGTAAACAGCAGACCGATCACACCAAATACGGATAGCGCCGTTGTTTTATCGGCAACAGAACCCAGATAATCCTGTACGACCTGCTGGCTGGTTGGTAACAAGTATTGCAGCAGGGTATCACGGGCACTGCCTGCAAAAGCATCGAAAGCCTGAAAGCTGGTAAATACCGAAAAACCGAGCGCCACCATCGGTACAATGGCCAGCAGGGAAGCATAGGCCAGTGCCGAGGCACGCTGAATACATTTATCCGCAATAAACCGTTCAATAACCCGATAGGAAAAACGCAGCAGGTGCGTGCTATGGCGATACAGCGCCGGCAGGCTGGCAATATCCGCCACATCCATTTCCAGCATATGACTCAGCTGCTGTTTCATCGAAGGTTTTTTGCTCATCATGTCCTATCTTAGAGCGCAAAGGCTCGAAGGCAAAGGTAAATTGAGCGGGCGGCCTCAAACGTAGAGTTTTGTAGTATGCTGGCAGTTAGGATTTGTGTTACAGAAGCGTAATGCGAATAAGTGCGTGATATAAAGTCAGGGTTATTATTCATCAAGGCACAGACCTAACGCGAAAGAGGGAGAGTGACTTATTGTCACTCTCCCTCTTTCTTGTTGGTACCGGAGGCCGGACTCGAACCGGCACGGCCGTGAAGCCACTGGATTTTGAATCCAGCGTGTCTACCAATTCCACCACTCCGGCATGCAAGGTATTCACCAGGATATCAGTATTAGTCTTTCATTCAATTGATTAACCGGCGATCACGCACAACGTCAGCTTGTTCATGAAGTCTATTGAAAGACGGCGCGAAGCATTGTCATCTGGCTTTCCACTGTCAAGTTGTTGCTATGGTTTTTCTCGTTATTTCACGGCGACCTGGTGGCCTATCTTGAATCTGGATGGTGTCAGTTTGGCATTACGAATGATTTGATTGGGCGAATTGTTCGGCTTTCCGGTAGTGTTCGCGCATGACAACTTCACTGGCCAGCGAAATTCCCGTATCGGTTTCCCGTTTTGAATTTGATACCATGTTAAGCTTTTCACGTATGGTGTTTAGACTCAAGGATAATGCCGCTTATCTTTCGCGGCTTTCCGAAAATTTACCGCAGGCAGCACAAATTCAGCCTGAGTGGCCAAGCGTGTTGATGGGATTTGATTTTCACCTGACTCCGGACGGACCTAAATTGATAGAAATCAATAACAATGCCGGTGGTCTCTATATCGGTGAGGGGCGCTGGATGCCGCAGCCTGATATGGGCGAATTTCAGAATAATCTCGGGCAGAGACTGGTTGGAATGTTTCGGGCTGATTGGGCGACGATTGCTATTATAGATGAAAATGTTACCGGACAGTACATGTATCCGGAGATGCTGGCGTATGCCGAATTGTTAAGAAAAGATGGACGACAGGTATTTGTGATTAGCCCTGAGCAGTTGCAGTTAGGGGATGATGGGCTGGTTTACGATGGTGTGCAGGTTGATGTCATCTATAACAGGCATACCGATTTCTATCTTGAGGGTGACGATGTGGCTCATATCCGACAAGCCTATGAACGGGGTCTGGTGGCGATTAACCCGCATCCTCGCAGCTATGCCCTGATCGGGGATAAATCGCGTATGGTGGATTGGTGGCGGGAAGGCTTGCTCGAACAATGTGTGGATCAGGACGTAGCGGAACAGATTCGCGCGGTGACGCCTGAAACCTATCAGCTATCCGAGCTGAATGTGGACAAGGCATGGTCCGATCGTAAACAATGGGTCTTCAAACCTGCTGCCCGACATGGCGGTAAGGGTGTTTTATTGGGCAAGGCCATGAGTCGCAAACGCTATGATACACTGGATATAGAGGATACGATTGTGCAACGCCTGGTTCCGGCTTCCGAGGTTGATATTGAGGGGGTCAATGGAGAAAGAAACCGGATGAAACTGGATATTCGTCTGTACATGCATGGTGAGAAGCTGATTGCCCTGGGCGGACGGGCGTGGCTCGGGCAGGTGACAAATTTCCGCCAGGCGGGCAGTGGCTGGGTGCCAATTAGAATTACATCATAAAAGCTGTGTTCCGAAATAAACTATTTTGAAGCGTAAAGTATCCATTGCTATCATTATACCTGTTTTCAATGAGGTATCTGTGTTAGCGGAATTGATCGAACGATTGCAGGCTGTCGGTGCGGATGAATTGATATTTGTGGATGGCGGCTCCTGTGACGAGAGCCGCCGCCTGCTAGAGCATTCCGGGGTTCGGTGGTTGCAATCCGAGCCCGGAAGGGCAACCCAGATGAATACCGGCGCAGAAGATTGTATCAGCGATATTCTTCTTTTTATTCACGCTGATGCGATTGTTTATTATAGTAATATATTAGCTGTACGTGAAACGATGAAAGACGATTCTTATGTCGGTGGGCGGTTTGATGTGCGTCTATCCGGAAATAATGTCGCCTTTCGTATAATCGAGTGGTTGATCAATATGCGCTCCCGTCTGACCGGCATCAGTACAGGAGATCAGTGCCAGTTTGTTCGTCGATCTGTGTTTGAACAGATGAGCGGTTTCCCGGAACAGCCACTGATGGAGGATATTGAATTCTCCAGACGGTTGAAAAGGCAGGGGCGTATTGCCTGTTTGAAAGAAACCGTGATAACAAGCAGTCGCCGTTGGGAACAGCATGGCATTATGACGACTGTATGGCTGATGTGGAAACTGCGCTTTCTCTACTGGTTTGGGGTATCGCCTGAAACACTGGCGCAGATGTATCGGCAGGTGCGCTGATGGGAATAGACGGTATCCGGGTCATTGTGATGTGCAAGGCACCTGTTCCCGGCGGCGTAAAAACACGTTTGATGTCGCGCTATTCAGCAGTGCAGGCAGCCGAATGGCATGCAGCCATGGCTACTACTGTGATTGAACGTGCAAAACGTTTGTTCAGTGATGTGGTGATTGCTGCTGATGACCCGACACATGGTTTTTTCACCGGATTTGATTTACCTGTGACGATTCAGGCTGCAGGAGATCTGGGTGATCGAATGATCCGACAGATTGAATGGGCATTTGCCGATGCTGCCAGCGCGGTGTTGTTGCTGGGTACGGATTCGCCACATATGCCGGAATCACGCCTTCTTGCAGCGGTAGATGCGCTGAAATATGCCGACGTGGTACTCGGCCCGGTTGAGGATGGAGGCTATGATCTTGTGGCCATGAGTCGTCCGTTGTCCATTTTTGCTGATGTGGTCTGGTCTTCCGATCAGGTGTTGTGTAAGACGATTGAGAATGTTCAGCATCAAGGTTTGACTGTTGAACAACTGGGCATCGAATTCGATGTTGATTTTCCCGAAGATATCGATAAAGCAAAACAGGCTGGATGGACTTTGCCTCGTCTTCATGGTGTATAAATCATTCCAGAACCATCTTTCTTTTCATTGCGCTGAAAGAGGTGTAAAATTCAAGCGTATTCGTCGAATCTATTCGACTCCCTCAATACACGAACCGGTCAGATCATATAGATATTGCTGGTTTCAAATTATCACGGGGACACAACAACATGAACGATCAGACAATCAAATACGTATTCTCTTTCAATGAAGGAGACGGAAAAAACAAACAGTTATTGGGGGGCAAGGGTGCAAATCTGTGTGAAATGACTCAGATCGGTTTGAACGTACCACCGGGCTTCACTATTTCTACTCAGGCATGTCTGGCGTATCTGGATCAGGACAAGACATTGCCGGACGGAGTCATGCAGGAGGTGCGGGAGCAAATGGCAGCACTCGAGCGGGCAACGGGTAAAGTTTTTGGTGATGCTCATAATCCGTTGTTGATATCGGTGCGTTCGGGTGCGGCCATGTCGATGCCCGGTATGATGGATACCATTCTGAATCTGGGTATGAATCGGGACACACTGCAGGGTGAAATCGAGCAGACCGGTGATGAACGTTTTGCCTATGATGCGTATCGGCGCTTTATTCAGCTGTTCGGTAAGGTTGCTTTGGGCATTGGCGATGAGTTGTTCGATGAACCGTTTGAAGCTATTAAAAAACGCGAAGGCGTCAAAGAGGATGTAGGCCTGTCAGCAGATAACCTGGAAGAGATTTCCGCTGTTTTTCTTGAAATTGTGCATGGGCAAACAGGTCGAGCTTTTCCTGAAGATCCATATGAGCAATTGGAAGTTGCAATTAAAGCGGTATTTGGATCGTGGTCAGGAAAACGCGCTGTTGATTATCGTCGTGAATTCAATATCACGCCGGAGATGGCCAATGGTACGGCAGTGAATGTTTGCACCATGGTGTTCGGCAATCGTGGGAATGACTCAGCCACGGGTGTGGCTTTCACCCGTAATCCGGGCACCGGCAAAAATGAATTTTATGGCGAGTATCTGGTCAATGCACAGGGCGAAGATGTGGTGGCTGGTATCCGCACACCAAAACCGATTACCCAGATGGCTGGTGAGATGCCGGATATGTATTGTCAGCTGGAAACGCTGCGCAGCAAGCTCGAAAACCACTATGCTGAAATTCAGGATTTTGAGTTTACCATTGAGAAAGGTATTCTTTATTGTCTGCAGACACGCAACGGTAAAATGAATACGCAGGCCATGGTTCGCACTTCGGTTGATTTGGTTGAAGAGGGGCTGATCAACAAAGAACAGGCATTGCTACGTATTGCTCCTGAATCACTGGAGCAAATGCTCTTTCCTCGCCTTGACTCCAATGCAGATGTTACACCTCTGGCATCTGGTCTGCCAGCCAGTCCGGGTGCCGCATGTGGTCATGTTGTGTTTGATGCAGACCGTGCAGTGGCGCAAAAAAAAGCCAGTGGCAATCCCCTGATTCTGCTGCGTGAAGAGACAAAGCCGGAAGATATCCACGGTTTTTTTGTATCCGAAGCTATACTGACCAGTCGCGGTGGAAAAACCAGCCATGCGGCCGTGGTCGCACGCGGCATGGGTAAGCCCTGTGTCGCCGGAGCTGATGGCATTGAAGTTGATGTGGTAGCACGGCGCGCACATATCGGTGATGTAGTGATTAAAGAGGGGGATATCGTTACCATTGATGGCACTTCTGGCAATGTCTATCTGGGTGCTGTGGCGACCGTCGAGGCAGAGTTTCCCGATGAGTTAAAAACCTTGCTATCTTGGGCAGATGAGCGCGCTCGCCTTAAAGTGATGGCCAATGCCGATACCCCTGAAGATTCAGGGCGTGCGCTTAAATATGGTGCCATGGGGATCGGGCTATGCCGCACAGAGCGGATGTTCAATGCTTCTGATCGACTACCTGTTGTGCTCGAAATGATTGTTTCCGATTCACTTGAACAGCGTCAGGAAGCACTCGATAAACTATTACCCATTCAGCGGCAGGATTTCATTGAACTGTTCACGACCATGTCGCCAAGGCCCGTGACAGTCCGCTTGCTTGATCCACCTATTCATGAGTTTCTGCCTTCAGAAAACCAGTTGCTTGATGATCTGATACAACTGAAACATTTGAAAGATACCATGCGTGGCTCAGAAGTTCTTTCTGCAACATTAAACCTGCTGTCGACGCGAAATGGCGAAATACCATCGATTTTACAAGTGGCCGACTCGGAGCTGGTCGATGAGGCGATTGAAAAGAAGGAAGCTATTCTCAAGAAGGTCCGCACTCTGTTCGAAGTCAATCCGATGCTTGGTCATCGCGGTGTAAGGCTGGGGATTACATTCCCGGAAATCTATGCCATGCAGATTCGCGCTGTGCTTGAAGCTGCCTGTGAGTGCCAAAAGGAAGGCTTAGAAGTGCACCCGGAAATCATGATTCCGCAGGTTTGCACTTCGGAAGAACTCAAATCCGTACGCCAGCATGTGGAATCAATCAGCCAGCAGGTTGCTGCCGACTGCGGCGCTATACCTGTATTCAAATTCGGTACCATGATCGAAGTGGTGCGGGCCTGCATGCGGGCAGGGACACTGGCCAATGAAGTGGAGTTTTTTAGTTTTGGCACCAACGATTTGACACAGGCCTCTTTTTCCTTCTCCCGTGAGGATGCAGAGAACAAGTTCCTGCCAATGTATAATGAAGTTGGCATTCTGCAGGATAATCCATTTGAAGTTCTTGATGCTCATGGGGTGGGCAAACTGATGGAGCTGGCTATCGGCTGGGGTCGTGCAGTAAAACCAGACATGAAAGTCGGCATTTGCGGTGAACAGGGTGGTCATCCCGCCTCCATTCGTTTTTGCCACAATATTGGTTTAACTTATGTGTCATGTTCAGGGCCAAGGGTACCAATTGCACGCCTTGCCGCTGCCCATGCGGCATTGTTGGAGGCCAGTTGATACTATTTGACATGGCTGCATGCTTGCACAATGTTATTGTGAATGGATATGATAATCCACGCCACTTATAGAAACCTTGGTTATCAGGAAAATCTAAATTTTTGAGAGGAATATCATGGAATATCAACAACGACTGTATCAGATTCTCTATCCCAACAATTCTCTCGTTGCCTCACAACTGACTCCTGAACAATTTGGCAAACATTTTCTGATAGGAACAGCCCGTCATTATGAAGGGAAGATAATCTTCGCTGAGGTTGATGCTGATTTCCGGCATGATTTTTTTAAAATTGAAGAAGGGTTTGCAGATTTGATCCCTCATGAAGATGGGCGACCAAAAGCAACAAAATTCATAAGCTCATACCGGGTTCTTGAACACATTGGCCTGGATGCTGTAAAAAGCCTTTATCTGGTAACCAGCAATGGACTAACATTAGAACTAAAACAGGGAACACATGACAAACCACATAAGCCCGGATTGATAAGAATCTATGCCCAGATTTGTCCTACAACTGTGCTGTCCATGACCAAACTTAATGCCGAGGAATATGCGCAATACATTACTGATCCCAGTCATAGCAAATGGGTTCCCAAATTATTTTTTACACAAGTTGAACTGCCAATCGAACAGTTTCTTAAAGAATTTAAAGAAAGACCTTTCATGTCTCCTCCTTTTCCTTTTGTCCATCCTGCAAAGCTCAGGGACTCCATTTTAGAGCTTGAAAATACTGAAAAGGAAGCCAAGGGAATTAGTCTAAATAGTGAGATGGAGAAAATCCCCTATACCAAAATAAGACACGGATTTTGGCTTTGCTGTGGCAAAAAGAGTCTGTTTTTCCCCATGCCTGATGAAGAAACAGTCAAGAAGGAAAACTACCAGTTTTACAAGGAAATGTAGGTAAAGGAAAAATTACACTTTAGTCTTTGCGCTTTACAAGGCCTGTTCACACGTGTTTGATCGAAGCGCTGCTGCCCCAAATGAGGTCAGTCAAGGCGCGAGGAGTGAAGTTTGGTGAATCCAAATAAACGACAAGCAACGC
>CAZBEN010000045.1:0-8811 GCA_964490955.1 uncultured Zetaproteobacteria bacterium
ATCCGGAGATACCCCGGATTTTACCATGGCCGGAAACAACTGATGCCGGATACGATTGCGCCAAATACTCATATCTGCATTGCTCGGATCTTCAAACCAGTCAATGCCGGCCAAAATCAGCGCCTGCCGTAACTGCTGCCCGGACAGATGCAGCAACGGGCGCACAATACGCAAACTATCCATTTGTCGTTCACGCCACATGCCTCGGCAACCAGCTGGGCCTGCACCCTGCAACAAACGCATGCATACCGTTTCAGCCTGATCATCCTGATGGTGCGCCAGACACAAGGTCATTATCCCGCTCTCCCTGCTCCATCGCTGAAATTGAGTATAACGGCCTTTTCGCGCTTCGGTCTCAGAGTTGCGAGCCGATAATGCCTCCTCGGGCAAACCCTTTATAGGCGTCTCGCCCAAACATGCGCTGATGAACGGGATTTCCCACCCGGCTGCTTTTTCAGCCAGCCGCGCCGCTTCAGCCGCAGATGAATGACGCCAGCCATGATCCACATGCCATGCCTGCACGCGATAACCATGCGCCCTCAATGCCAGTAGCAGTGCTGTTGAATCTGCGCCGCCGGACCAGCCGACAGCAAGCTCATCAGACAGCGGCGGCATATCTTCGGCCGACAACCATCCGTTGAATACGGAGTACTCATTTTCGATATTCATTGCCAACGCTTTAGCCCGTGTTCAATAATACATCGCGAGGCCAGTGTATCATCATCAAGCAACTCAAATATATCCATATTTATACCAGCCAGACTGGGCTTACCAGCTTTCATCAGCAACCATGGCGATTCGCCTTCATTCCCATGACGCTGAATAACCAGTAAATCCAGCCCCTCGGGAGGTAGGCAGTAGCCATCCAGCACGCCTTGCAACTGGTACTTATCCAGCTGAAAAATACGAATCTCAGCTTTATTAGCAAGCATCGATGTCAATTCTGTCTTGGCCGAAGCTGTTAATGCAAAACCGGTATTATGTAGCATTTGCACAACCTGCCCATCCGCCATTTTGACCGCCCTCACATTGACTCTGCCAACAGGCTTAACACCATGTTTTGCATCACGGGCATGCAACAATCGTTCGACATTACTGTCTCGACACACACCAGCATCGACCTGGCAAACTGCCTGCGAAAAAGCGATGCGTTGCTGCCCGTATTTCGAATCTGTTAGCTCGGCAAAAGTCCATTCACCAGCCATCCCCATGCACATCGACAGTGCCGGTATGTGAACATCGTCAATAGCGATGTCATATCTACTGAGAGACTCTACCAGCCATCTCCGTAACCTGAGGCGCAAGGCGATGCCGGTTTCAGCCAGTTCCAGCATCGAGCCACGTAGCAGGCATCCGGATGCCGAACACATATCGAGAAACAGATCATCCCTGTTCCCGATAAGTGCCAACACACCAGGCATAAAGGTTTTAGCCATAAAATCGCTGGCATTTCCCCCATACAGAGCGTGAATTTTAGCTAAATATTCCGACCACTCGATCTTTAGGCAGCCCTGCCGTTGCGATAACATCCGACCACTGTGCAATGCTTTGGTAATATCAGGCTGAACCAATATCAGTTCGCCATCATGCCATGCTTTGTTAAGCGCCGCTTCCGAATCACCCCTTTGCCGGCTACCCAGACGACCACCACGAAAGCCACCGTAACTGGAAATGTCTGATGACCTGTTCGCACCAACTGGACGGTGAGAGGCTGTTTCCAAAGTACTGGTGCTGTCAAAACCCTGTTTTCTATCACGCCATGCTTTTTCGGAAAGTCGGCGTGCCACCTCTACCCTGACGTCCTCTTCAAACACCCTGAAAGCAAGAAGTGTGATATTGTCCTCTAACCACGGATCTCCCATGGATTTCTTTGCGAGAATACCTGTTGATTGTTCCAGCAGCCATCTGGCCACAGGCGTTTCCTGATTCGCCTGCAGATTTTTCATCAATATTCCATCCAGCTGAATGTTTCCGGATAACAACTGATCCAGCCGCTTGGCATTCTGCACAAATCGCATCCACCCACCGCAACCGCTATCTACGGAAAGTTTCCACAATGATAGCCGTACCCAAGTTCGTCGCTGCAAACGCGCCCCTAACTGATCTTTGGCCAGCAGTTGCAGCATCTCGCTTTCGTTATGTGCCCCTCCCTTGGCATGCAGATAACGCATACGCGGTACTATCTCCGGCTCCAGCCCATAGATGCGAATCACTCGACTGTCATCACCCAATAGAGATGCATCCAGTTGATATTGCAAAAATGCCATCGGCGTAACCGGCAGCAGCATCAATGCATACGAACCAACGTGACCCAAGTCGCTCCCGCCCTCAAGGTGACGTTCCAGAAAACTCTGCAATTTCCAAGTATAAATCCCGCCCAGAACATTTAAAATGACATCTCCGGTTTTATCCATATGTTCACTGGGTAACTCGGCAATGTTCTGGCGAATCAGTTTTAACAATAATATATTAATTGCTGGCAACCAGGGGGCTGCATCCATCCGGTCCTGCCTCCACGCCTGCTCCCACAAGATTTCATACACCCGCAACAGTGCCATCGCCCCTTTCGGGTCGGCACACCAGTGATGAAGTAAATCGGGCGATAAATACGGATTCTGCTTGCGCAGGTATGCAACCATCCGGTGTATTGCCTTATCCATTTGGGGCAATTGATGAGCTGAAACCTTGTCCCCCCGCACAATATAGCGAACTGCATACTCCTGAAGTTTGCAAAGCGATGTGGAGATCGCCCGCTCAACTTCCGGATGCACGGCGTAGGGGATGTATTCGAAAGCATCCTCCCCCGACATGCGAATCGGCAACCGCCGAACCTCCACATTACAGTAGCCAACAGGTTGCTCCTGCCTGTTCAGAACAGTCTGGTACAAATGCCAGCGAAATGAAAAATAGTCCGGTGAAATCATAAGACTGAAAGTTTCCCTATAACCGGACTGTTAATCAAGCTTCACGCCATGCTAAATTTCGTCAAATGGATAACAGAGCAGATTAATGTATAGGTATACACCAGAATTTCATCACTCACGATGCTGAACTAAAAACAACCGTGGCAGTGAAACAAATACGTGGATGGACTTTTTCTGTGAAATGTTAGCATGCGGACCCATGCGTATGCTTTTTTACAATATCGGACAACTGATCATGGCTGCCGCTATGATGATGTCGGCACCATTATATGCTTCAGCCACCGAAATTGCTGTCACACTACCACCACTGGCCGGCCTCGTATCCATGCTGGATAAACAGGCACAGGTGCTGTGCCTGTTACCAGCCGGTGCCGACCCTCATCATTTCCAGTTAACGCCGCGCAAAATAGAAGCGTTGAACCGAACTCAACTACTGATCCGTGCACCTTTTGACGATGGTGGCTGGCCGTTGCCTCCAAACCATTTTCGCACCCTGAATATCTGGCCAGCTATCGATCATGGGTGGCTCAACCCTCAAGCTGTGCGCACAGCCCTCCCTCGGATAGCCGATGAGCTAATCCGACTGCATCCTGGACAGGCAAAAGCCATTACTGCATCTCTGAATAAAGCCCTGAAACAAACCCGTGAGGTCGAACAGTCATGGCATACCGCATTATCGACTGCAAAAGTGTCCGGTGTTTTGATGCAACACCCTGCCTGGAAAGGCTTGATGCAAAACATGGGTATACCGATTCTCGCTGTACTCGAATCTGCTCATCATGGCCATGAGTACGGACCACAAAAGCTTGAACACGCGCTGATAACACTTGATAAGCATCCCGATGCCTGGTTGTTGGCAGACAGTAGCCATAGCAATCGGGCACTGGGCTGGCTGGCGCAACACGCGGCTCACCCTGTCCGGCAAATCACATTGGACACTCTGGGCGATTGTGGATTGCCCTGGCCCCAACTAATGTATAGGAATATTGCACGGATTACTGCTGTGCTC
The DNA here is from genome assembly GCA_964490955.1 of uncultured Zetaproteobacteria bacterium. Taxonomy (GTDB): domain Bacteria; phylum Pseudomonadota; class Zetaproteobacteria; order Mariprofundales; family Mariprofundaceae; genus Mariprofundus. Next base: position 3,934 of record CAZBEN010000045.1, read on the forward strand.
AATCAGGCCCGGCCATGACTATACCAGTTGTTCAAATCAGTCACCTCAGTTTCGGTCCGGTTAACAAGCCAATTCTGGATAACATCAGCCTGAAACTGGAAACCGGGCACTTTCTTGGCATAGTCGGCCCCAACGGAGCAGGCAAAAGTACGCTATTAAATATCATTGCCGGGCTGACACCTCCGGACAGTGGTCATATCGACTTGTTTGGCCGTTGCCTCACCCGCTTCAGTCGCCACAAGCTACTCAGGCAGATTGGTTTTCTGCATCAGTTGCATGATCATGCGCCCCGATTGCCCATGCGCATTCGTGATGTCGTCGCTATGGGGCTGGCCGACTACGCCACACCATGGCGGCAGGGCCAGCATAACGATGCTATCAGGGAAGTGTTGAAACGGGTCGATATGGATCATCTCGCCAATGCCGATTTTCGCCAGCTCTCCGGCGGTCAGCGGCAACGTACCCGACTGGCCCGGGCACTGGTGCGGAAACCTCGCCTGCTACTTCTGGATGAGCCTTCAGCGGCACTGGATAGCGTGCGTCAGGAAAAACTGTTCCAGTTACTGCGCAAGTTGTGCGATGACACTGGCATGAGTGTGATTATGGTTGAACACGATATTGCCGCCATCAGCTCGCATGTGGATTCTGTCGCCTGCCTGAACAGGAAGATTCATCACCATGCCATGAAAGGTGAGGATATCCCGAACGATGTCTGGCGCGCCATGTATGGCGACCATATCCACATCATGGCACATGATGCACGCTGTATTGGCTGTAGCCCCAGTGAGCATGACCATGTACATGGTAACCAACATGAGTGATCTGATTCTCGAATTTCTGGCCAGCCCGGTGATGCGTGAAGCGCTGCCTCCAGCATTACTTATCGCTATTGTCACAGCTTCCATGTCTGTGATGGTGATGGCGCATCGCCTGTCGTTTTTGACAGTTGGCGTGTCACATGCATCGCTGGCGGGATTGGGACTGGCTGTCACCCTGTCACTGCCGCTATTGCCCACAGCCACTGTATTTGCTGTACTTATCGCATTACTGCTGGCACTGATACCAAGAAAAAAAGGCATTTCCGAAGACGCTGGTACCGGCATATTGTTCGCAGGCAGCATGGCTTTGGGCGTACTGCTCATTTCAACGGCAAATAGTACTGAAGTGGATTTGTTCGGCTTGCTGTTCGGCAATATTCTTACCATTTCACCGGTTGATCTAAAGTGGCTATACCTGATGTCCGGTCTTATTCCGGTACTGTTTTTTCTAGCTGCACGAGCCTGGTGGAGTATAGCCTTCGATGCTGTTACTGCCGAGGCATCCGGTCTGCCGGTATCCTCACTCAGATTATTGCTATATGGGCTGGTCGGACTAACGGTAATTCTGTGCGTCAAACTGGCCGGCATTGTACTTACCGCGGGCCTGATGATTCTGCCTGCCGCCTGTGCATGGTTTTGGGGGCGCTCCCTGTTAAGTCTGTGGTCATTATCGGTGCTTTTTTCACTGCTCGGTACTGTTGCCGGACTCATCTGGTCTTATATCTATGAATGGCCTTCCGGCGCAACCGTTGTGCTGGCACTATGCGGACTATTTGTTATCAGCTGGAGTTTGAATTGGGGGAAATCATGGGCAATCGCCTACAAGGGATAAAAGCAGGTATATTGATTCGCATATTGGCCAGTGCATATGACGGGCTGATCTTGTTTGGTCTTTGCTTTCTGGCTTTTATACCGTTGACCTTTGTAGAGCAAAACCTGGGAGAAGCGCCACACTGGCTCAAGGGTGCATTGCTACTGGTGATTTCCTTCGCCTATTTTGTCGGCTTCTGGGTCAAGGGAGGTGCCACAACCGGCATGCGCCCATGGAAGCTGATGGTTGTCATGAACGAAACTGGCGATCCTCTCACATGGGTTGCTGCCTCTGTGCGCTTTGCCGGACTCATCATCACCTGGCTGTCGCTGGGAATGACACTGTGGTACGTCATCACAAAAGACACCGGGCATTTCCTATTTTTTGTTGCCGCAACCATACCGGCACTCAGCATGCTGGTGATGGCACTTAGCAAAGATCGTTCGACACTGCATGACCTGATTTCTGGCACTGGTATTTATAGGGTTTCTGAATAGCGTGTTATAACCAGAACACATGAAAGGCGGTGTACCAGATGTACTTACATCAAGCATGTCTTGACGGCACTGCTGGCCACGCCAATGACTCAATTACCGACGATCAAAACAGCCAGGGTGCATTTTGGTGGCGTGCGTCTTCATAGCTGCGAATACTATCAGTTTGCATTAGTGTCAGATCAATATCATCCAGACCATTAAGCAGACAATGTTTACGGAATGCATCGACTTCAAAGTGAAAACTCTCACCATCTGGCGTAGTAACAGTCTGCCAATCCAAATCGACATCCAGCCTGTAACCCTCCTGTTCGACACATGTATTGAACAGCCGATCCATTACTGTCTCCTCCAGCACAACTGGAAGGATGCCATTTTTGAAGCAGTTATTGAAAAAGATATCTGCAAAACTCGGTGCAATGATGCAACTGAAGCCGTAATCAAGAATAGCCCATGGCGCATGTTCACGCGAGGAGCCGCAGCCAAAATTCTCACGTGCCAACAGGATCTGTGCACCTTGATAACGCGGCTGATTAAGCACGAAATCAGTCCGCTTGGGACGGTTCGTACAATCCATACCCGGCTCGCCATGATCCTCATAGCGCCATTCATCAAACAGAAACGGGCCATAACCGGTGCGTTTAATACTTTTCAGAAACTGCTTGGGGATAATCGCATCTGTATCAACATTGGCCCGATCCATTGGAGCCACCAAACCGTTCAGTTTTGTAAATGCCTGCATATTAGAACCTCTTTTCTCCGTCTGTATCCATGATCACAAACCAGAGCCTTTGTATGGTACGGCCGTGAACTTGCTTAATTCCAGTCTCTGATATCAACAAAATGTCCTGCAATTGCTGCCGCAGCAGCCATGGCCGGACTGACCAGGTGTGTACGCCCACCCATACCCTGCCGACCCTCAAAATTACGGTTACTGGTCGAAGCGCAGCGTTCACCCGGCTCCAGCCGGTCGGCATTCATGGCCAGACACATCGAACAACCCGGCTCACGCCATTCAAATCCGGCTTCACGAAAAACAACATCCAGCCCCTCGGCTTCCGCCTGTTGCTTGACCAGACCGGAGCCCGGTACCACCAGTGCCAGTTTTACGTTGTTTGCCACGTGCTTGCCCTTCACCATAACTGCTGCTTCACGAAAATCCTCGATTCGGCCATTGGTGCAGGAGCCGATAAATACTTTATCGATATTGATATCCTGCAACGGCATTCCCGCCTGAAGCCCCATATACTCCAGTGCCCGGCTCCAGCCTTCGCGTTGTACTTCATCCTTGGCATTGCGTGGATCCGGTACAGAACCGGTGATCGGCAATTCCATTTCCGGACTGGTTCCCCAACTTACCTGTGGAACAATATCTTCTGCCTTAAAGTTTAATTCTTTATCAAACAAGGCATCATCATCAGAATGCAGTTGTCGCCATGCGGCTTCAGCCTGTTCCCAAACCTCGCCGACCGGGGCATAGGGTCGCCCCTTCACATAATCAATCGTTACATCATCTACCGCGACCATACCGCAGCGGGCACCTGCCTCAATGGCCATATTGCATAACGTCATACGCCCTTCCATGGACAGGGAACGAATGGCTTCTCCGGCAAACTCCAGTGCATAACCTGTCCCACCCGCCGTACCAATGCTGCCAATAATAAACAGGGCGATATCTTTACCATTGATACCGTTAGGGCGCGCACCCTTCACATTGATACGCATCACTTTCGGCTTTTTCTGAATCAGACACTGGGTGGCCAGCACATGCTCAACCTCGGAGGTACCGATACCCATAGCAATAGAACCGAATGCGCCGTGCGTGGAGGTATGCGAATCGCCGCAAACCACAGTCATGCCGGGCAGAATCAAGCCCTGCTCAGGCCCCATTACATGCACCACGCCCTGACGAATATCGCCCAGACCAAACTCAGTGATACCGAACTCATCACAGTTGGCATCCAGCGCTTCAACCTGAGTACGTGATACCGGATCAGTAATACCTTTATCACGGTCTGTCGTCGGTACATTATGATCAGGCGTGGCCACAGATGCATTCACCCGCCACGGCTTACGGCCGGCCAGCCTCAATCCTTCAAAAGCCTGCGGACTGGTCACCTCATGCACCAGATGCCGGTCAATATAAAGCAGCACTGAACCATCGTCATTTTCTTTAACGATATGCTGTTCCCATACCTTATCGAATAATGTTTTTGCCATCACGAATTCCTGCCTTGCCGTTCAAAGTGGCGGCAGTGTAGCCATTTTGTCAGTTTGAGGCGAGTTTGTGCCTCAAGCACAGGAGCCATGCGACACGTAAGACGATTTTTCAAGATATAACCGGAGTGTATAAAAACCCTTACTTTCTCACTGGATGGACTTTGACTTTTATCAAAATTATCCTGCCATCCAAAAGGTAATCCTGATGCATGTGACTTATTCCATATCCATCTGATCTTCATCCAAACACTGACGTCCATAATGGGAATATATCCGATGTTGTTTAAATATTTCGAACAGCTCGGGATCAATATGCCCTTCTTCTTTCATGCTTTCCATAATTGCCATAGCTCGTGAAAGCGGCATGGCTTTCCTGTATGGGCGGTCACAGGCTGTAAGTGCTTCAAAAATATCGGCAATCCCCATGACTCTGGCCTGCACGGACATCTGATCCCGGGTCAGGCCTCTGGGATATCCTTTTCCATCCATTCGCTCATGATGGCCACCGGCAATTTCGGCCACATTTTTCAAATGT
>CAZBEN010000046.1:0-8395 GCA_964490955.1 uncultured Zetaproteobacteria bacterium
TTCTGGGTCGTGAAATTACCCGCCAGACCAATATTTCGGAGGAGACGGCACGCAAAATCGATTCGGTGGTGCGTAAGATCATCGAAGATAATTATGGTCGGGCCAAACATATTCTGGAAAAACACATGGATCAGCTGCACTTGCTTGCCAAGGCGCTGATCAAGTATGAAACGCTGGATACCACCGATATTGATCGAGCCATGGAAGGCAAGGAACCATTGTTGATCAAGGAGTACGAGAAACCGGCCGGATCAAGTCACACTCCGCCGGAAGAACCTTCTACGAAAGTGGATTTAGGCAGTGAACCCAAAGCAGATAAACCTTCCGGAGATGAGGCCAAGGCGAACTGATGCCATCGCGATGGCAGCGCTCGAAAGATGGCGATGCATGGATCATGGGGGTGCTAAACTGCACCCCCGATTCATTTTCGGATGGTGGTATTTTTCTCGATAAAGAGGGCATAAATGTTGAAGCTGCTGTGGGCCATGGTTTGGAAATGTGGCAGCAGGGTGCAGCAATTATTGATGTTGGTGGGGAATCGACCAGACCTGGCGCTACAGCGGTACCGTTACATGAGGAATTGGCACGAGTAATTCCGGTAATTCGCGAGCTGGTTGCGATGGGTTGTACCGTGTCTGTGGATACAACGAAAGCAGAAGTGATGCGTCGGGCCATGCATGCCGGCGCTACCATGATCAATGATGTCAGTGCTTTCGGGCACGATGTCGAAAGCCTGCAAGTCGCAGTGGATACAGGAGCCGATGTTTGTCTGATGCATATGCAGGGGAGCCCTGAAACAATGCAACTACAGCCTGAATATCATGATGTCATTGAGGAAGTATCAAATTTCTTTGAACAGCGAATTGAGGCATGTTTACAGGCAGGCGTACATCTATCATCCATTGTACTGGATCCCGGTATTGGTTTTGGCAAGCGGTTATCTGATAATTTATTATTGGTCCGTTCTATCGGATATTTCAAGGATAAATTCAATATGCCGCTCCTGCTGGGCGTGTCACGCAAGTCATTTCTAGGTCTGTTGACGGGTTGTCCGGTAGAAGACCGTGAGCTGGAAACTGCTGTGGCCGGTGCTATTGGTATTGCTTATGGTGCCGATATGCTGCGTGTACATGATGTTGCATTACAAGGCCGGGCTGTTCGGGTTGCATCGGCACTGACCTGTCCATCCGCCTTTTCTCTTGCAAGCTGAAGTAATCGAATTATCCTGAGTTCTATCATGTTGTCCCGAGGTAAATCACTCTGATGAGCAGCTGGCAGTTTGGCATTGCAGATATCGTAGATATTACGGTCGTTGCTATCGTGGTCTATTTTTTCCTGCGCCTGATCCGAGGTACCCGTGCTGTACAGATGTTGATTGGCGTGGCAATTGTTGTGGTTACCTATCAGTTGGCGCGTGCATTCGGCCTGTTCACTGTGGAGTGGATGTTCGGCCACTTCTTCTCGGCCTTTATGGTTATTCTGGTTGTGTTGTTTCAGCAGGAGATCAGACGAGCTTTGATGCGTGTGGCAATTAATCCGCTATCAGGTGGAAACGGGCCTGGTAAAGTGTTGTTGGATGAAATGGTCGAATCAGCCTTCTCACTGGTTCATCGTGGCTGGGGCGGTTTGTTTGTGATTGAACGTGATACCGGTTTAAGGCATTTGTTTGATTCGGGTGTGGAAATGGATGCACCATTACGACCGGACATAATTCAGTCGTTGTTTTGCACTGATGCGCCCATGCATGATGGCGCTGTAGTGATTGATCCTGATGTAGATGGTGGGAGAATTGTCGCTGCCAGGGTGCTATTACCGTTAGCGCAGGCTAATGCTGTTCCAGGCAACTACGGCACGCGCCACCGGGCCGCTGTTGGCCTGACCGAGGAAACTGATGCGCTGGTTATTGTTGTATCCGAGGAATCAGGGGAAGTACATCTGGTGGAAGATGGTCAAATGGGAGATGCCCTAACTAGCCGGGAATTGCGTCAGGCACTTGAGCAGCACCTTTCCGCGATAACGGCGGTATCACAAAAGAGCGGCCCTGTCGTTTCGGATCCGACTTGATGAACCGGTATATAGCGCTGTTTCGGCAATATAATCTTCAATTCTGGGCAGTATTGATCGCTATTGCTCTGTGGTTGCAGGTCCATGGTCAGGGAGAAGGTTCTGTCAGCATGGATGTGCCGTTACAGGTGCAGGGATTGCCGGCGGATATGGTGATTGTAAATGATTTGCCTGATCATGTCCGGGTGACTATCAATGGATTGCAAACCCGACTGAAGGACCTTGATCAGCAGGATTTGACCATGCCTGTAAATGCATCCGACCTGACCACGCCGGGCGTCGTCGAGCGTGCTCCGCAATTGTCATCTGTATCCTTGCCGGTGGGATTGCATATTGAGAAGGTTCAACCGGATCGTCTTGAATTGCAGGTGGACAGGCTGGTCAAGCGTTCAGTGCCGGTGAAAGCCCATTTTGAATTACCTGAGGGCTGGCAGGTTAAAATTATCAGTGTTAAACCACAACAGGTGGAACTCACTGGCCCTGAAGTATGGTTGGAAGCACTGCGCGAAGTAGATACGACGCCCATTCGGCCTGACCTGAAAGAGGGCTCATTTGAAACCAGTACGGGCATTGAAAGTCCATCTGGCAAGGCAATCAGACTTTTTAAAAACAAAGTGGATATTGTTGTGCTGGGTGTTCTGTTACGGAAAAGAGCGCGCCTGCACGGCAATACTGTGGTGGGAGAGAAACCATGATACGACACTATTTCGGCACGGATGGTGTCCGAGGCACGGTCAATAAAAGTCCGATGACGGCTGAATTTGCACTGACTCTGGGGCGTGCCGCCGGGCATGTTCTGACGCGGCATTTGTCACATCAGCCCCATATTCTGATTGGAAAAGATACGCGGTTATCCGGTTATATGATTGAATCGGCGTTGTGTGCGGGATTAACTGCACAGGGCATGAATGTCTTGCTTGTTGGCCCTGTTCCAACACCAGCCGTGGCTTATCTGACACGCAGCCTGCGTGCTGATGCAGGCGTCATGCTTTCAGCTTCACATAATCCCGCCGGCGATAATGGCATCAAGTTTTTTGCAGCTGACGGCTTTAAGTTGGCCGATAAAATTGAGTTGGAAATCGAGGCATGTATTGATGCGCTACCGCCATTGCCACCAGCGCTGGAAGTTGGTAAAGCAGCTCGTGTTGATGATGCTCGTGGTCGTTATATCGAATTTCTTAAAGGGTCACTACCACATGGAATACGGTTGGACGGATTTAAAGTCGTCATCGATTGTGCCAATGGTGCCGCCTATGATGTAGCGCCGCGTATTCTACAAGAACTGGGTTGTACTGTAATCAGCATGCATGACGATCCGGATGGTTATAATATCAACCGGGAATGCGGTTCGACTTATCCGGAATCCATGATCCAGCGTGTGACTGAATCAGGTGCTGATATTGGTCTGGCGCTTGATGGTGATGCGGATCGGCTGATCGCATGTGATAGCAATGGTCAGATTGTCGATGGCGACAGGGTTATTGCGATTTTAGCTGAACATGCGCATAACACAGGTGTTTTGAGTGGCGGCGGCGTAGTTACCACGGTAATGAGTAATATGGGTCTCGAACGATACCTGGGAGGTCTGGGGCTTGCCATGTTCCGCGCTGCAGTGGGTGACCGTTATGTTCTGGAAATGATGCGTTCCAAAGGATGTAATTTCGGAGGTGAGCAGTCCGGCCATATGATTCTTCTCGACCATAATACGACAGGAGATGGTCTGATGACAGCACTCCAGTTGCTCTCAGCCATGAGTGAGCAGAAAAAGCTTTTAGCAGATATGGCTGTTGATATGACATTATTTCCCCAGAAAATGTGGAATATTGTTATGCCGGAGCGTAAGAATGTGCTGGCGGATACGCATGTCATGGCGCTTGTTCGTGATGCTGAGACACGCTTGGGCAATGGTGGTCGGATCAATGTGCGGATGTCAGGAACCGAGCCGAAATTACGTATTATGATTGAAGCTGAAGATGAGGGGTTGATGCTGGATATAGGCGAGCCGCTAATGCAGTCGATTCGCGACCGGATTTATAGCTGAAGGGGTGGCTGGTTAAATCACGTGCAGCTGATCAACAGTTCCTGATACTTTCTTTTATCATACATGACCAATCTGACTGGATAGCTGGCTGCGTTCAATAATCCCCATACTTCGAGCCCCGAACTCCCAGCGCTTCTCCGGCGGTTCCTGAAAGACTATATGGTGGCTTGCGGGTGCGATAAGCCAGTCATTGTTAGATAACTCACGCTCCAGTTGCCCGGCCTGCCAGCCCGCATAACCGAGTATAAGCAAATAATGCTCGGGGCCATCGCCACTCCCCAGGTCTTCCAGTACATCCCGTGATGCTGTCAGATGCAACTCCTGCGAAATCTGCATCGTTGATTCGTAGATATGCCAGCCATCGTGAAGTACAAACCCTCTGAAATCGTCAATCGGGCCGCCTTCAAAAACTCTGGGTGATTGTGTGCGCATATCACGTCTGCTATCCGGCATGCAAATGCCAAGGTCATGCAGGACTTCAACTACATCAATTTTTCTCGGGCGATTGATAATCAACCCCATACAGCCTTCTGCATCATGGTGACATATGACGACGACAGCGTCTCTGAAATTGGGGTCATCCAGGGTAGGGGAGGCGAGCAGTATCTGGCCGGCAAGCTGGTTGATCTGCACTAGAACCTCCTGAATGGAATACTTGTCTGAGTTGCGCCGACTAGTCGTTGGCACCCATTTGATGAGCCATACGTATGGCTGCAAGCAGACTAGTACAGGATACATCTTCAGCACCTACCCGGTCAAGCGCGGTACCGTGATCAACGCTTGTCCGGATAAATGGTAACCCGAGCGTTATATTCACTGCTTCACCAAAGCTCAGGGTTTTTAAAGGAATCAGGGCCTGATCATGATAGCAGCAGACAATAGCATCATATGACATTCGCATGTTGGCGGAGAAAACCGTATCGGCTGGTAACGGATTGCTTATATTCAAGCCATGGTCACGCGCCTGTTGTGCAGCCGGAGACAGAATATCTATTTCTTCGCAACCAAAATGGCCCTGTTCACCAGCGTGAGGATTCAGGGCACATAGAGCCAGGCGAGGGGCTTCTATGCCGAAACGAGAGCGCAGGTCATGATCTACGATTTGCAGACATTTCAGCGTTGAGTTTATGTTTAGTGCATCCGGCACATCACGCAAAGCCATATGTGTTGTTAACAAAGCGACGCGAATTTGATCGGAGGCAAGCATCATCACGAAATCTGATTGCTTGTCGGGTCGTTGCATTGCTACGGCAGATAAATGGGCAAGAAATTCAGTATGTCCAGGAAATTCAAAGCCGGCGCTTTGCAGAACAGCTTTTTCGATCGGACCGGTGACCAGAGCGGTAGCTCTACCTTGCAGGCATGCATTTGCCGCTGCTTCAATACAGTGAACTACAGCTTTGGCTGTGTGCTGAGAAGGGCTTCCTGCCATGACAGGATAGGTGTCTTGTGTGGACAGCGGGTTCCAGCATATTAATCCTTCTGCAGAACCCGGAGATGTATTCAGGATTGCCTCATTGATGCTATCGTATTCCTTTATCGGAATATCGATATCAATTAGTTTAAGCCGCTCTTGCAGCCAGTTAGCTGGTGCGGCAATGATGCTATGTTTAAATGCATCTTTCTGCTCTGACCAGGCGCGAATAATACAATCCGGACCAATGCCTGCCGGTTCGCCGACAGTGATGACAAGCGGTATCATGTGTTTGATGCCGGGGCTACTTTACGGGTTGTGTTCCTGCCACATCCGGACAGGACTGGTATTTTATGTTGGCCTCAGCCCGTAGGGAGGCTATCCATCGAGGTAACTGCTCCTGCATTTTTATATTGGATAAAATTTGGGTGATTTTGTCACGATTTGCTTGCAGAGAATTGGGATCGATATGTCGGGTGGCAACGACGCGGATAATATGCAGGCCAAACTGCGTTTTGACAACATCACTGGTTTCACCGGCATGCATGGCAAACGCCACCTTTTCGAATTCCGGCACCATTGCTCCACCTTTGAACCAGCCAAGGTCGCCGCCCCTGCTGGCGCTTGGTCCTTGTGACACTTCTTTCGCTCTGGTGCTAAATGCTTCGTCACTGGCATCTTTCATTTCGCTGGCGATGTCTTCAGCACGATCACGGATTTTGGCTTTATCCTCTTCATCGGCAAGCGTTGGAATTCGCAACAGAATATGACGTGCATGCACTTCATCATAGCTGGCACCGACTTGTTCGGGTTCCTGCCAGCGTTCGTTCAATACCTTTAGAATATGAAAGCCGGAAGGTGTGCGGATGGGTTCGGTCAAACCATGCAATGGCAGTTCCAGTGCCGGATCAAATCGTTGTGTAATGGATCCTTGAGTAAACCAACCCATGACACCCTGTTGCTGTCGGTCAGGAGCCTCTGAATAAACGGCAACAAGCCTGGCAAAATCTTTCCCGTTCACCAACTGCTGGTGGATGTTACGCACCTTATTACGTGTGCTGGCCAATAATTCGGGTGTAGGTTCACTGGGAAGAGAAATAAAAATATGACCGAGTTGTACCTCCCGACGAGGTTTGGCTTCAGCTATATATTTTCTGTAATATTCACGGATCGATTCTTCGGATATCTGCAGTTTGCTGCGTACGGCGATGTTAATCAATTTACTGATCACAATCTGATCATGCAGGTTTTCTTTGAACTGCTCAAAATTGCCCCCCTGCTGTTTCAGCGCATCTTTCAATTGCCCTGGAAGCATACCGTTGCTGGTTTCCACACGCTCAATAGCTTTGTCCAATTCTTCCTTGCTGACTTTCAAGTCAAGTTTTCGTGCTTCATTCATTTGCAGGGTTTTAACGATACGGGCATCCAGTGCTCGTTTTTTGAGGGCGTCTGTCGATGGAAGCGTGGTTGAACCAGACTGGCGCAATTGTTTGAGTGTGTTTTCCGTATCTTGCTGGATTTCATAGCAGGTAATGGCTTCGTTATTAACAATGGCGGCAATGCTGTCGAAAGGTTCAGCCCTGACGGGCAGGGTAATCAACAGCACGGTGGCCAGCAAGAAGGGGAAGTGCATGAAGCCTCCAATGGCGGTGGTCAAAGTGATTTTTTTACGAGCATGGTCTTTTCATGTTAAACAGGGCATTTGCCAAAATATTTCGAAAAGCCAAATTACAATCAGGAACCAACGCTACCCAGACCCTTGAATTCGAGCAATAGATGGAAGCCAAAATTGGATGCTGTAGTCGTGCCGCTACGTCGATTGATGCGATATCCTTCTACACCAAGTCTCCAGCAAGCATGGTTGTATTGCAGACCGATGGAAGTTTGTTGCGATAATTTCCGTAATATATCGAATTGCCAACGGCCTGTTGCCTGCCAGCGTGGATTCAGACTTAAGGTGCCGCTTATATCAACTAGTTTTGCAGCAAGGGCATATCGTTTGTCGGTGAATGTGTAACCAGCATGCAGCTTGTTGCCTGATACTGACAGATCAATAGCTGTTGTCATGATTGCAAGGAAATGTTTTGCTGTCTCATATTGACCACTAGCAGAAATGTTGATGCCTTCCACTGGGCTCCAGATGATATCACCTAGCAGGTTGGAAAATGCCTGTGTTGATTGTGCTTGCAGGGTGCTATCCACACTCTGCTGCAGTATATCGTAGGCTGTGCCGATTCGGGTAGTCAGAACATCCCGCACTGCGGTTGTTTCGATATTCTTTGATTGTAGTTTGCTTTCGAGCATCAGACTAAAACGATTGATACGTTCTATGCGGTCATAACCGGTAAAACGGTTACCGGAAAACAGGTTGGCCCATGTAAGTTGCCCAAAGCCCGAGTCGAAGTTCGGCAATAATGACTGGTTGGGTGCAGAAATATAATCATAACGAACAATAGGTGAAATAACATGGCGCAGTGTTTTATTGTCGTAAATAGATTCAAGGTCGGAGCGCACTTCAAGACTGACTTCACCGGTTGTTCGATCTGGCGTACTGTCAGTTTTCGCGGACTGCTGTAACCAGTAGCGAGTATAATGCGAGCCCGCCGTGAATGTTGCTGTAATACCACCGCCAGCCAGTTCCCATGGAATCTCTAAATAAGGGTTTATGTCAAAACGCCAGCCTTTTTCACCGATGCGTTTATCGAAGCGGGTCGTCTGCTGATCAATATGCAGCAATGCATTAGCGGGCAATTCCCACTGCATATTGCTCTGGAACCGTGGTAAAATTTGTAATGTGGTGGCATTGCTGTCCAGTAGCGTTGTCTGTTGATGCTGTGCCTGAATGAACCAGTCTCCGGTCATACCTCCGACTTGTC
>CAZBEN010000047.1:0-8394 GCA_964490955.1 uncultured Zetaproteobacteria bacterium
AATTAGTGTGAACAGGCCCTAATTCTGGCTGTAATGATTCATCGGAGGTGCGGTGGAATACAGTTATCTGAATGATATGCTGGTGATGCTGGCTGCGACGGCCCTGGCCGTGGCGCTGTGTCTGCGCATGCAGTTGTCGCCAATTCTGGCCTATCTCGCTGTCGGGGTGATTGTGGGGCCGTTCGGCACCGGCCTGGTTAGCGATGTCGAGCATATCAGGATATTTGCCGAATTCGGCGTCGTTTTCCTGCTATTTTCCATCGGGCTGGAATTTTCCGTAGCGCTGCTAATACGCATGAAAGCCGCAGTGTTGGGGCTCGGCAGCGCCCAGGTGTGGCTTACTGCGGCAATCACAGCGGCAGTGGCTTTTTTGCTCGGGCTCAGCCCGGAAAGCGCACTGGTTCTGGGTGGTATCATCGCGATGTCATCGACTGCGCTGGTCACCAAACAACTGGCGGATCAGGTGGAGCTTCACACGCGTCACGGCCGCAACAGTCTGGGTATCCTGCTGTTTCAGGATTTGATGGTGGTGCCGTTTCTCATTCTGGTGACCAGTCTGACCGGTGCAACCACCGATCTATCAATGCTGACCGTAGCCATTACCCTGAGTGAGGCAGCGCTGGCGCTACTGATTATTTTTGCTTTTGGCCGCTGGGTGCTCAGGCCGTTGTTCAGGGAGGTGGTGCGATTCCGCGCCGCCGAGTTGTTTACATTAACGGTGTTGATGATTGTGCTCTGCTCAGCATGGATTACCTACAGTATCGGGCTGTCGTTTGAGCTGGGTGCTTTTCTGGCCGGTGTTATGCTCAGCGAAACCGAATTCAAACATCAGGTGGAATCAGAAATTCGTCCGTTCAGGGATCTGTTGCTGGGGTTGTTTTTTATCACCATTGGTATGATGCTGGATATCTCCATGCTGCTATCTATCTGGTCGCCGGTGTTAATTTTGCTCGTGGCGCTGATTCTGTTCAAATGCGCCAGCATTGCCCTGTTTTGTCGTCTGGGTGGCTGGAATAGTGCTGTCTCTCTGCGTACCGGGGTGGTTCTGGCGCATGGCGGCGAGTTCGGTTTTGCTATTCTGATCCTGGCCATGGGTGGCGGCATTCTCGGGCCGAATGAGGGCCAGATTGTGCTGGCCGCCATGTTGTTCAGCATGGCTCTGGCACCGATTCTGATCCGCCATAACGGAAAAATCGCAGCATTCCTGCTACCACGGTCCACGCAACAGAGCCGCAAGGAAATCAGTGATCGAATTCTGGCTACATCAAGCACCCTGAATCACCACGTCATCGTCTGCGGTTATGGCCGGGTTGGCAGGCATACCATCGAATTTCTGATCGGTCAGCGTATTCCATGCATGGCGATTGATCTGGAACCGGAACAGGTACAGCGCGGTATGGAAGCAAAACATCCGGCCTCCTACGGTGATGCAGGCAGCCTGTCCTTGCTGCGCGCCTGCGGCCTGATGCGCGCATCTGCACTGGTAATCACCATGATCGATTTCAATACAGCCATGAAAATCATTACCCGGGTGCGTTCCGTGGATAGCAAATTACCGATCATTGTCAGAACACGAAAGGAAATGCACCTGTATCAACTCTATCAGGCCGGAGCAACAGAAGTGATTGCAGATACGTTTGGCAGCGATCAGATGATCACAGCCGAGATACTGGCGCGATCAGGCATCCGGAGTTCCGGGGCCATAGACAGGAACAGGCCTGATGCCTAAGCCTGCAAAAAAAGCAGATACAGATAAGCGGCAAAGCCGCTCAGCAACAATGCGCCTTCGAAGCGATTGACTTTCCCCAGTTTTAAACCGAATGAGACCATAAACAGGGCAATGGTAAAACCCAGCATAATCGGAAAGTCACGTAATAATGCCGGCGCAGCAAATGTCCCGGGGTAAATCAGTGCCGGCATAGCCAGCACCGCCAGCAGGTTGAACATGTTCGAACCGATGACATTGCCGATTGCCATATCCGCTTCGCCTTTCAGTGCACTGGTAATGGATGCGACCAGTTCCGGCAGGCTGGTACCAATCGCCACAATGGTTAAGCCGATCACCAGATCACTGACGCCGAGCGCATGGGCGACTTCCACGGCGCCCCATACCACCATGCGGGAACTGGCCATGAGCACCAACAGCCCCGCCAGGAACCAGAAAACAGACATCCGCATACTCATTTGATCCGGAATGGATTCTGTGAATTCCTGTACCAGAGGATCATGCCTGTCCTTCAGTCCGATACGGGCAATCCAGATCAGCATGAACACAAGCCCTGTAAGCAGCAGCATCCCGTCGATAAAATCCAGTTCACCATCAGACATCAGTGCAAATGCAAACGCAGTCACCAGAAACAGCACCGGCATTTCTCTGCGTAACGTTATAGACTTAACGGCCAGCGGCATGATTAATGCCGTAAGCCCCAGCACCAGCCCGATATTGGCGATATTGGAACCAATTGCGTTGCCGATACCGAGATCACGATTTGCATCCAGAGCTGCCATGGCAGCAACAATCATTTCAGGTAGTGAGGTGCCGATGCTGACAATCGTCAATCCGATCACCATCGGTGGTACACGCAGGTTTCTGGCTACAGACGATGCCCCGTCGACAAAACGGTCAGCACTCCAGACCAGCAACAAAATGCCGGTCAGAATCGCTGCAACAGGCCATAATATGTCAGGAACCGGCATGGATATGAACAGTCTGGATTAAGCCGGACCGGTCAGGCGCTCCAGCGCTTCCCGGTATTTTTCCGCCGTTCTGTTTTTAATACTGTCCGGCAGTTCAGGTGCGGGCGCTTTTTTATCCCAGGCCTGTGTTTCCAGCCAGTCACGAACAATTTGTTTATCAAAGCTGGGCGGGCTGATGCCGGGCTGATATTCCGATACCGGCCAGAAACGCGAGGAGTCCGGTGTCAGCACTTCATCAATTAAATAGAGCGTGTTATCCTTATCAAGGCCGAATTCAAATTTGGTATCGGCAATGATGATGCCTTTCTCCAGTGCGAAAGTCGCAGCTTCCTGATACAGGGACAGGCTGATACGGCGAACCTGTTCGGCCAGTTGGCTACCGATCAGATCGCACATCCGTTCAAAATCAATGTTCTCGTCATGTTCGCCGGCATCGGCTTTGGTCGAGGGGGTAAAAATCGGTTGCGGTAACCGGTCGGCCAGATCCAGCCCTGAGGGCAGTTCGATGCCACAGACTGATCCCTGCTTCTGATATTCTTTCCAGCCGGATCCAATCAGGTAACCACGCACGATTGCTTCAATCGGTAGCGGTTTGAGGCGTTTCACAACAATCGCATGTGACGCCACGCGATGGCGCTCTGTCGGGTCGGAAATGGCCTCTTCAAGCGTCAAATCGGAAACCTGGTTGGGTACAATGTGGCGTAGCTTGTTAAACCAGAAGCTGGATACGGCGTTTAACACTGCACCCTTGCCGGGAATAGGGGTCGGCAGAATCACATCAAAAGCTGACAGGCGATCGGTGGTGACAATCAGGATATGATCATCATCAATTTCATACATATCACGTACTTTGCCGCTGTGCAGCAGCTTCAGGCAGGTAATCTCGGCATGCATCATGGGAGAAGACATCGGGGCTCCTTGAATAAACGTAGGCGACGAAAAATGCCCGAAGTGAATTCATCACACAAGCTATGCCCGGTTCCGGATCGATTATATACAGACGCAAACGAAGATTTGCGGTAGAATTTGCCTGCAATCAGGCCTGCATGATTTGCGATACCATACATAAAAAAGGATCGGCAATGCATCTGGATCCCATGATGATGAATGTCACGATTGTATTATCGGTAGCACTGGCTATCGGTTATCTGGCCGTGCGTGTGGGCTTGCCGATTGTCGTAGCCTATATCATTTCCGGCATCATGCTCGGCCCGTCGGTTCTGGGCATTATCAATGATCAGGAAACGGTCACCCGCGCGGGTGAAATCGGCGTGGTGATGTTACTGTTTTTTGTGGGCATGGAAGTATCCATTCCCAATTTGATGAAGCGCTGGCGAATCGCCGTGATTGGCACGGCCATCCAGATTGCAATCAGTGTCGTAGTATGTCTGGGGCTGGTATGGGTATTTCAGCTGCCCGCCAATCTCGGCATTCTTTTCGGCTTTATGGTTTCACTCTCCAGTACAGCGGTCGTGCTCAAGGAATTACAGGATGCCGGTGAAATGGATGCACCATTCGGCCAGAATGCCGTTGGCGTACTACTGGTGCAGGATATGGCCATTGTACCCATGATGATTATTCTGAGCCTGATCGGGGATAACGAAATCCATGCTTCCGAATTACTCAAACAGGCCATCGGTGGTGTAGTTTTGCTGTCCATTGCCATTTATCTGATTAAAACGGGCATGTTGCATATCCCTCAGTTCCTCAAGGGGAGTGTGGAAAAGCGGGTGTTACTGGGGCTGCTTCTCTGCCTGTCTGCAGCCACGCTGACATCATGGCTGGGCCTGTCCCCCGGTCTTGGTGCATTTCTAGCCGGCATGGTACTGGCATCGAGTGATCAGTCCGACTGGATCCATGAACATCTGGAGTCGGTATATGTGATTTTCGTGATGATCTTCTTCCTGTCTGTCGGCATGATGGTGGACACGAATTACCTGATGTCGCATCTGTCGCTGGTTGTCGGTGCAACTGCGGTGGTGTTTCTGTTTAATTCCGGTGTAAATGTGTTCGTGATGCGCGCACTCGGCGAGAGTTGGGGGATGGCTCTGATTACCGGCGGGTTACTGAGCCAAATTGGGGAGTTTTCATTCCTGCTGGCTTCGGTAGGAGTATTTGCCGGTATCCTCAGCCAGGATCTGCACGAGTTGTCGGTCATTGTGATTGCCATGACCCTGCTGTTCAGCCCCGTCTGGATGATGATGACCAAATGGCTGGCACGACAACAGGGGCTGGTACCGCGGTAGCCCTAGAATCCAGTGAATACGGGGTAAGTTACGATGCGTTTATTGCATACCATGATTCGAGTCGGCGATTTGGAAAAATCGATTGATTTCTATACCCGCATTATGGGCATGCGCCTGTTGCGGCGTAAGGACTATCCAGTAGGCCGATTTACACTCGCGTTTGTCGGTTACGGTGACGAAGCGGATACGGCAGTCATTGAGTTAACCTGGAACTGGGATACCTCTTCTTATGATCTCGGCAATGCTTTCGGCCATATCGCCATTGCTGTTGACGATATCTATACGGTATGTGATTGGGTTCGGGCCGCTGGCGGTGTTATCAGTCGGGAACCCGGTCCGATGAAACACGGGGATACGGTCATTGCGTTTGTTCGCGATCCCGATAGCTATGCAATTGAATTGATTGAAAAACAGGAACAATAAGCAAGGGGCTCGTCGCAATAGCAACGAGCCCCTTGTTTTCGAACAGCGACCATCTTATAAGCTATCTGTTTGAGCAGAATTGGATGCTTGTGCTTTCAACGTGCTTAAGTAAGCAACGATATCCCGTGCATTTTGTCCGCAGGTATTCTGATTGGGCATTTTTGTACGGGCACTCTTGTCTCCTGTCAGTTTTTTGATCGTTTTGCCTGAGTTGCAAATCCATTCGCTCAGTGTCTTTTCATCCCATGTAAAACTGGCCTGGCCTAGTGCACGTCCATATTTATAATTTTGGGATTTGCCGGCCTGCTGGCCGACGATGCCGAATAGCTCCGGACCGAACTTTGCCTTTTGGTTTGGTTCAAAGCTGTGACACAACTGGCATTTTTGTGCCAGACCATGCCCTCGAACGGCATCTGCGGTTGGTGCGGCAGAAGTACTTGCCAGCTGTATTTCAGTCGTATGTTTTCTTGCAGCGACTACGTGAGCGTTTACTTTGGTGTGATTCTTATGAACTCTGGCTGCCATAGCTGTGGAAGATGGCTTCTTGGTGATTGAGACTTTCTTCTGCTCAGGGCTGGCCTGCGGTATGATGCTTTGTGCACTATCCGAAACTGCTGAAGAAGCTGTATCTGCCGCCGTTGTGTTGTCCGTGCTAACTGACGATTTATGCTGGGAAAGCGATAGTGAAGCCAGTCTTTCTGCCACCACCACATTCGCAGCCAGTGTTTCTGCCGCCAGTTTTTCCTGCATGGCTTTTTTTGCTATATCCTGATGAATCTCGGCCTGAACGCGTGCTTTCTGCACTGCCTGATTCTTTTCTGCGACCAGTTCTTCTGCTCTGGATTGTTCCAGAGCAGCCTGTAAAAGTACTTTTCTGGCTGCAACTGCCCTTTCATTCATCCGGGTTGCCCAACGGGCTTTATTTTCGGCATCCTTTTTAAGTATTTCGGACTCTTTAGCCAATCTGGCCATCGATACTGCTACAGCATTACGCTTAACTTCAGCACGCTGTAACGCCAGTTGCTTGTCACTGTCGGCGGCTTCAACGGCTTTTCTGGCCTTGTCCGCCTGATTCATCGCAACCTGTATTGCGGCAACATTTTTCGCTGCAATAGCTTCGGGTGAAAGTGTGCGTCGATCATCCGCATTTCCACACGCGCTTAACAGCGCGGTCGCGACACAAATAAATATCCATGGTGAAATCTTCATAAACAAGCAACTCCTGTAAATTTGACCCGGATCATTCATAAGTCGCCGTGATGAAAGAACCGGGTTAACAACAGGGCGCACGATAAGCGACAGCTCAGGCTTGCCTGTGACAGAGATTACAAAATGGATAAGACAAAAACGGTCAGGATATTTGGCGCAACCGGTTCAGGCAATCCTGTGCGGCCAGCTTGTAACATTCGGCCAGAGTGGGGTAATTAAATACATTACAGGCCAGATCGTGCACTGTACCGTTGAAATTCATCAGCAACTGACCGGTGTGAATCAGCTCGCTGGCGTGTTCACCGACGATATGTGCGCCGATCAGCTGGTATGTTTCGGCATCGACGATCAGTTTTACCAACCCATTGCAATCGCCGATAATCTGTCCACGGGCGCTTTCCTTGTAGTATCCGCGCCCGACTACGTAGTTGAGTTTCTCACGCCGGGCCTCTTTCTCGGTTTTACCGACCCATGAAATTTCCGGAATAGCATAAATCGCCATCGGCAGGTGTTTCGCCATGGCCTGTGTTTCTCCGGAAAACGCGTGCAGAACGGCAGTGCGCCCCTGCTCCATTCCGGTCGAGGCCAGTGCAGGACGGCCAACCAGATCTCCTACAGCATAGATATGCGGCACACTGGACTGGAAGTGGTTGTTGACAGCGATCCAGCCCTGATCAAGCTCAATGCCGGCATTGGCGGTATGAAGGCTCTGTGAATTGGGTTTACGTCCCAGTGCATACAACACTGCATCGGCATAAAGTTTTTTACCCGATTCAAGCAAGGTCAACACGGCATCATCTTCCTTGCGAATAGCGACCACATGCTCATTCATGTGCAGTTGCACACCCATATTTTCAAATGAATCGGCCAGCACCTCAACCACATCTCCACTTAGGTAGGATAACAGCTGTTTATGCGAATTGATGACACTGACCTCCACACCGAGAGCAGCAAAAATCGATATGAATTCACATCCGATGACACCGCCGCCAATGACCACAAGACTTTTCGGTAAACGTTTCAGTTTCAGGATAGAGGTGGAATCGAGCACAGTCTGTTTATCGAAGGGAATATCGGATGGACGGCGTGGTCTGGAGCCTGTAGCCAAGACAATGACCGCTGCCGATAAATGCCTGGAGGCGCCGCTGACATCTATAATTTCCAGTGTATGCGTATCGACAAAAGAAGCTTCGCCGGGAATCAATGCCACACCGGACTTGAGCAACCGTTTGAGGATCACTGATTCCTGCTGAGCTATGACATTATTTTTACGGCGCACGGCCTCGGCCATGATTCCGTAGCGTGTTTTGGGACTAGCCTCGCGCATGCCGCGATCACTGCTGCGGGATGCCAGAAAAGCTGCTTCGCGCAATGCTTTGCTGGGGATCGTACCTGTCTGCAAGCCTGCCCCGCCAATACTGGGCTTACGTTCGATAATCGCCGCCTTCTTGCCCATTCTGGCAGCCTGCCATGCAGCATGCTGGCCGGCAGGACCGGAACCCACGATCAGAATATCATAATCCATTGGTATCAACAGGCCTTAATTGATTGGCTGAAATTCGGATGGATCCTGTTCGGCCATGTGTTCGTAGGTGGACCAGCGCAGATCAACGGATTCCTGCGCCAGCTTCATCAGCCGTTCAGCCTCTTCCGGATGACTGCGCTGCAACAGTTTGTAACGCATTTCGGTGTAGGCGTAATCCTTCACCTTCATCGTCGGTGTCGGGGAATCGAGCACGAACGGTTTCTTGCCGGCACGTCGCAGTTCCGGATTGTAGCGAATCAATGGCCAGTAACCGGAAGCCACAGCCATATCCTG
>CAZBEN010000048.1:0-8257 GCA_964490955.1 uncultured Zetaproteobacteria bacterium
GAAGACAGAAAAGCTGCCCGGGATATTTTCAATAATGCCCTGAATGACAACTACTCCATTTATGACTACGCCAGTCAGTACAAACAAGTGATACAGAACCAGCAGATGCGGGAAATGGTTTACCGCCTCCTGTTTGCCGTAGCGTTCGCGGACCAGAAATTGCATCACGCAGAAGAGTTGATTCTCAAGGAAATCCCGTCTCATCTCGGGCTGGACAGTTCGATCTATAACCGTTTCAAAGAAGAGTTTCAGGGTCAGAAAGCGGATATCAGCGAATGCTACAAGGTTCTTGGATGCACACCCGATCACAGCGATGAGGAGATCAAGCGGGCCTACCGGAAGAAATGTATCGAATATCACCCGGACAAAATGGCCTCCAAAGGGTTGCCTGACGGTTTCATGAAATTTGCAGAAGAACAGATGCAACAAATCACCAGTTCCTACAGCGCCATTATGGACAGCCGGAGATAATCCCAAAAGAAATAACCGGAAAGAAACGTCCTGACCTGTGCTATTCTGCTATGTGTCGAATGAAAAGTCCTTTTCCCTGAACAACTTCACGCAGGCATCGACTGCGGCAGAATCATACCATTCACCACGGTGTTTCTCGATTTCCTGCAGTGCAACATCAATGCCCAGAGCTGCGCGGTAGGGACGATGGCTGCTGATCGCCTCAACCACATCGGCTACAGCCACAATTCTTGCTTCCAGACATATTTCATCACCCTTTAGCCCCTGTGGGTAGCCGGTGCCATCCAGCCGTTCATGATGCTGATGTGCGATGTCAGCAATTGGCCAGGGAAATTCAATGTCTTTCAGAATATCGTAGCCAACCTGACAATGGCTTTTAATAAGTGCAAACTCTGTATCCGTCAGCTTTGTCGGTTTACTGAGGATTTCGGCTGGCAGGTAAATTTTGCCGATGTCGTGGATAGTCGCTCCCATTCTCAGTCCATCAACCCGATCTGTATCCAGCCCCATCTCCTGGGCGATACAACGGGCCAGCTGCGCAACTCGTTGTTGGTGACCGGCCGTGTAGGCATCTCTGGCTTCGATTGCCTTTGAAACTGCGACAATGGTGCCGACCAGGCTTTGCTTCAACGCCCTTTTTGCTTCGGCCTGATTGCTGAGATTGCGGATAAAGGCATTGAAACTCACAGTATCATCGATATGAACCGGAACGATGGATAACTCCACAGGAAATGTATGCCCATCGCGATGCCGGGCATTAACCTCGATATGCTGGTTAAGTACCGGCCCTTCGCCGGTAGCCAAGTAGTGTTTCAGGCCCTTCGTGTGCGCTTTGCCGGATTCCGGTGGCATGATAGTTTGAGATATGAGTCGGCCAAGCACTTTTTCCCGGCTCCAGCCGAACATCTCTTCCGCCTGTGGATTCCAGTCCGTGATGATACCGTCCGCATCCATGCTGACAAAGGCATCACGTGCCGTTTTGATAATCTCGTGATATTGCCGCTCACTTTTTTGCAGCGCTTCTTCAGCCTGTAAGCGCTTAATCCTTGCACGGAGTCTCTCAATACCATAAGCCACATCATCGGCCAGTTCTTGTAATAAGCGAATTTCATTACCATCGAATGCATCAGGCTCCGGTGCATAAATGTTCAAAGCCCCGTAAACGTTCTGGCCGATGAGCAGAGGCAGGGCAATGGATGACTGGCAATCATACTTCAGTGCAACTTCGTTGCAGGATGCACATAGGGGATCACGCTGTATGTTCTGGATAGCACTTAGTTCACGGGTACGAATGGTTGTTCCAACAGGGCCGCAGCCGTCTGCCCATGTGATGTTTAACATTTCCAGGTGGCCTTCATCAAAGCCGGCCACCGCAACAGGCGTGACAGTTTTGCCCTGATCATGCTCGGCGCGCCCGATCCATGCGAGATTATAGCCTCCCGTCGCTACGATAGCTCTGCATATGTCCGAAAGAAACTGCCCCTCATCCTTTGCATGAATGAGCACGCCATTGCACTTGCTTAATGTCGCCAGAGCGTGATTGGCCCTGCCAAGGGCTATTTCTGTGCGTTTACGTTCTGAAATATCAGTAATCGCAACCAGAACCTGGGACCATGTATCCTCATGCCCCGGTGATATCGAAACATGGATGATGACGTCTATTAATTCGCCAGATAGCGTTTTTGTGACCATTTCACTAACTACGCTCCTTTTTCCTTCAGCCAGAGCAAGCAGTTCGTCTGTGAATACGTCAAAGGATTTTTCGGTAAAGGTTTTGTCTATTCCCGCCAATAGCTCTTTTTTGCTCCTGGCCTTATACAGACTCAAAGTGGCCTTATTGGCGTTAACAACTTTGGCTTTCCTGGCGCATTCATACACTGTTTCGGGGTGAGAGTTGAAATATGCCCTCAGGTCATCCACTCCAGATGCCAGTAACTGATCAATGCAAGCCTTAACCTCAGAAAAATCTTCATACCACAGCGAAATGGGCCCATCATCAAATATACCGTATGGTATTTTTTCCGGATTCTGGCCAATATTCATTGGTCGTTACCTATTATGCGGGGGGGGGGGCATTGCACCTCATAATTGGCTTTATATACTAATAAACAACCTATGGCTACCCTGACTGGCCGGTTTTGTCATCCAGACAGCCTGTTTATTTTTCATCTCAGGCCTCGATTGAGGCAGGTCAAATCCCGGCAACTAACGCGGGCTTATTCGGACTTCAGCGATCGTTTTTTTTCGCGCGCGGGTGTGCTTCATCGTACACCTCAGTGAGTTTGGTAATATCCAGATGTGTATAGCGCTCGGTAGTGGCCAGTGATGCATGGCCGAGCAATTCCTGAATGGCGCGCAAATCGACACCGCCCGCTAACAGATGGGTAGCGAATGAATGGCGAAGTCGATGTGGGGTGATCGATACATCAGCGCCGGTTTGCAAAGCACGATCTTTAAGCATGCGCTGCACACTACGAACAGACAATCGACTACCACGACGATTGAGAAACACGGCCTGTTCCTCATCATGTGATATGCGCTCTGCCAAGTAGCCTTGCAGATACTGCACCGCGCCTTCAGGCAGTGGCACAATACGCTCTTTGCGACCCTTGCCGAATACGCGTAGCTCCAATTGGTTCAGATCAACATCTTCCAGATTCAGCCCCACCACTTCGGAGACGCGCAGACCACCACCGTACATGACCGCAAGCAGTGCCAGATCGCGAATTTCACTGCTGCGATCCGTGTGCTGCATCAAAGCCTGTGTCTGCTCCGGCGGCAGGGTGCGCGGCAAACGTTTCGGTTGTTTGGGCGGGCGGATCCCGGCAGCGACATTGGCCTTGCATTGCCCCGCCTGAACCGCTGCATCAAAAAAACTGGAAATCGCCGACAAACGCCGGGCCAGCGTGGATGCAGCCAGACCGGAGGAATGGCAATCCACCAGCCAGTCCTGCACCTGGATACGAGTAACATGATTTAACAGGGTAGTTTCTCCGCAGTGTTCGACAAACCGCGCCAAATCGCGACGGTAGGCTGCCACCGTATGTTCAGATGCCAGCCGGACATCGGCCAGTTCATGCAGAAAAGAGCCAACCGCCTCTTTGAGATTCAGATTATGATTCACCCTCAGCCATCTCGAAGCGATTGCCGCCCAGTGCCTTGGCCACATACATGGCCTGATCTGCCCTGGTGACGAGGTCTTTTACAGCCATATCGTTCTCGGACGCCGAAAATGCCACACCAATACTCACGGTAACGGCCTCACCATCCGGCCACGTATTGCCAGACACATCCTGCGCGATCTGAGCAGCTATCTCTTCGGCCTTCTCTTGCGAACAGCCGGGCATCAGCAATACAAACTCATCACCTTCCATGCGAATCATCGGATCATTGGAACGGACATACCGGCGCATGACTTCGCAAAGCATGCTCAATATTGCATCACCTTCTGAGTCCTCCAGATGTTCACTGAAAGCCTTGAAATGATCAATGTCGGCATACAGACATGCCACACGCATCTGACTACCAAACCATTGCGATAAAGGCTGGCGACTGTGCGGCTGCAGGAAGCGGCGATTATGACTCCCTGTAACTGCATCGGTGACAGACAGGCGGGCCAGATGTTCCCTGGCCACGGCATGCTCCAGTGTCAACCCCACCACCTGCGCCAAATGCTGCAAAAAATCACTACTCTGATCCGGAGCAAAACGATCCCGATCCACTGCACCAACACCGAGCACACCAAACGGCTTTTCCTGATCACCCAGAGTAAGCAGGGCAATCGAGCCCATATGACTGTCTGTTTCAGTCAACCAGTCAAAGGAATGTTCAGACGACAATTGCATCAGCCATGTGCGTTTGCGGCCCAGCCCCATCTGCGCAATTTCACCTTCTTCAATCCAGATCAGATCGCGCTCAGACAAAGCATCGAGTTTCCGGCCGCCGATAAAGCTGGAGCGATCGAGCCAGAAACGCACAAAATCCAGCTCAAAGCCCGAGCGCAAAGCCCTGAGCAGGGTAAAACAAAGGTCTTCCGGATCGGTGGCTTTCAATACCTGTGATTCAAGCTCGAACATACGGGAGAACAGCCGTTCATTCTGCCGTAGCCGTTGCATCACTTCGGCAACATAAGCTTTTAACTCTCGATTTTCGTCCGCCAGCTGCTGGAAACGCCGGCTCGAGATATCCTCGACCTTGCCCCGGGTGTTATCTGCCTTCTTGCTCATTTATTTTCCTCTTTCAGCGCAGGCACAGCGCCGCCGGACAGGATCAATTTCATGCCTTCCTCGACACTGATGTCCAGATGTTTCAATTCACAGGAATCAACAAACAATAACCAGCCCGTGGTTGGCAACGGCGTGGAAGGCACAAACACGGAGACGCTCGGCTCACCCCCGTCAGCAAATGGCAACGGGCTCTCACCGGTGACAAACCCCATCACCATGCTCCCCTTCTGTGGAAAGGGCACCATAACCACTTCCTTGAAGGCACTTGAACTGTCCCCGAATATTGCTTCCAGTAACTGGCGTGTCGCCTTATACACCGTGCGCACCAGTGGAATGCGTTCCATGACACGGTCAATCAATCGCATCAGATGGTATCCGATAAAATGGGTGGTCAAAGCGCCAATGATGATAATGAACAGCAGTGCAAGGATAATACCCAGCCCCGGTATATCGATGCCGAACACAATTTCAGGTCGATATGCCGGCGGCATCAGCGCCACGGCTTTATCCGAAATTGAAATCAGCCAATTGACCAGCGCCACCACAACCAGCAACGGCATCAATGCAACAATGCCGGCAAGCAGGTATTTACGTAATGCGGTCATGGTTTATTGCGTCTCCCCCGATATGCCGTGCTGTTGCAATGGCTGGCCTGCGAGTGGTTCCCCTCTCAACAACTGTTTGATCGACACCATATTCGCAGCATCCTCCTTTGTCAGGTTGTTTTCCAGAAAGGCCACGCTCGCCGCTCTGGGATGGGCAATGATAATACAGCGATGTTCTTGCTTCACGCAGGCGCGGGCACGCTCCCATTCATGGCTCATGGCTTCAGGACTCATAATATGATCCAGAAAAAACCGTCGCGATGCCCAGTTGATACCCATATCTTTTGCCATTCTCGCTGCTACGCTGCGGCTGCTGGTCTTCGAATCAACAAAAAACAAACCCTTCTCCCGGCACAGCTGCATCACCTGTCGCATAGGTGCTTCCAGCTGCGTCAACTTTGAGCCCATATGATTATTAACGCCTTCGACAAAAGGCACCCGATCGACATCACGGTTAAATGTATCACGCAACGCCTCTTCGGACATGTCGTCCAACAGAAATGACTCGCTCATTTGCAGGGATGGGTCGATGGGCTGCATGGGCAAATGCAACATCACAATCTGCCCGGCCTGGTGCGCCAGTTTTGCTGACTGTTCGGCAAACGGCCCTTCAGGAAGCACGGATATAGCCACAGGAACGGACAATGCCAGCACGCGCTTCAGGTTATCTATATTGTAGCCTACATCATCCAGAATCAGGGCCAGTCCATGATTTGTTCTGGCCGCATTTGGTAATACCTCGGAAGGAAGCGCTTTAATCACCTGCTCGATAGATGGCTCAACAGCCTTGGCAGCAGGCTTCCTGACCGGCGTTTGCACTGCCTGCTTTTCATGCATTGGCACAGGCGCTTGCCCTGTTGCCTTTTCATCCTGTGGTGCCATTACAACGATGATCAGCAATGTTACCAGCACCATGGCCAGCACAAGTCCCAGCCAGAACGGAAACTTCCTTTTTTTTGGCATCAGTTAATCGGAAGCAGTGTATGCAGTACTATCTGTTATCCCTTGAGCGCATGCAGCCCCTTAAGCAGATCCAGCGCACGTTGCAATTGCGTATCCAGTTGCAACCGTTCTCTCATAGCATCACTGACCCCTTCGGTCTTGCTCTGTTGTGCCTTGGTCTTCTTTTTGTTGCCATTGGCAAGGTGTCCTTTCAAATCACGTTCAGACACCAATGGCCGCTTGCTTTCGGATACGTCTTCCGGCTTGCGCAATACCTGTTCCACCTTGATATCCGGATCAATCCCCGTGGCCTGAATAGAGCGTCCGCTCGGCGTATAGTATAATGCAGTGGTGACCTTGATGGCTGTACCGTCATTCAAAGGCACGACCGATTGAACCGATCCCTTGCCGAACGATTTGGTGCCAACCAGAACAGCGCGGTGATGGTCCTGCAAAGCACCGCTGACAATTTCGGATGCGGACGCCGAGCCGTGGTTAATCAATACAATTAGCGGCAAGCCATGTAAGGCATCTCCAGGACGGGCATCAAATGAAAGGTTTTTCCCTGCCCGTGATTTTGTGCTGACGATATTACCCTTATCCAGGAACATATCGGAAACTTCCACTGCCTGATTAAGCAATCCGCCCGGGTTATTTCGCAAATCCAGCACTGCACCGGTCAGTTTTCCACCCGAACGTTTCCGGAGCCCCTTAATCTGCTTCTCCAGCAAGCTGCCGGTGCGCTCCTGGAACTGGGTAATGCGTAAATACGCATATCCCGGTGCCAGCATATCGCTTTTGACTGATTTCACCTTGATGACAGCACGTACAATCTTGATTTCCAACGGTGCATCGTTGCCCTTGCGGAAAACGGTCAGCACAATGCTGGTTCCCGGTTTCCCTCGCATTTTTTTCACACCTTCAGACAACGACATGTCCCGCGTCAGTTCATCATCGATTTTAATGATCAGATCGCCAGCCTTCACGCCTGCCCGGTCCGCAGGTGTATCCTCAATCGGTGATACGATACGAATGCCGCCCTCAGCTGCAGAAATTTCAATACCCAGGCCACCAAACTCGCCTTTGGTATCAACTGTCATTTGTTTATACATGTCCTTGTCCATATAGGTGGAATGCGGATCGAGACTGGACAGCAACCCGGAAAGCGCGCCATCGATCAGTTCCTCGTCACTCACATCTTCAACATAGGCCCGGCGCACCATTTCCATGACGCGGGAAAATTTCTGCAACTGCTGGTAATCCGTAGCCGCATCGGCCTGCAAAAAAAGGCTTCCAGGCTTCCAGGCCAGCACTCCGATAACCAGAACAAGCGCTATTCCTGTGCCCATTAGCACACGACGTAACTTCAAAGGCATAATCTACTCCATCTCATTTCAAACTTATGGGTCCTGACTTCTAAAAAAGCTATCACATTCGCAAGGCCTATGCCCAAACTGGCAAAAGACGACTGCACCTGCTTTAGTGTATGCCGCCCAATCAGCTACAGCGCAAGCTGCCAGTGGATTAGCGCCGACACCAGCGTTTCGGGTTCACTGCTTTGCCATGATCCCTGACTTCAAAATACAGCGTCACCGAGTTCACCCAGCCGGTACTACCCGCATCAGCAATAATCTCGCCTTCTTCAACCCAATCCCCCAACTGTTTGTAAAGGGCATTGTTATGAGCATACACGCCGAGCAAGCCCTCGCCGTAGTCAATAATAGTCATCAGGCCGTAGCCGCCGAACCAGTCCGCATATCGCACCTGGCCTGCTGCCATTGCTTTCACTGTTCTGGAATGATTTTTCGGCCTTAACTGAACACCCTGTAAACGCGACATTCCAGCTTTGGGGCGGGAATGGTAGCTGGCCACGATACGCCCCCGAACCGGCCATTTCAGGCGACCTTTTCGCTTCCGAATACTCACTCCGGAAGCTTGCTGGCGATCAATTGCAAGCAAGTCCGCGCCCATATCATCCAGCATCTGTATCAGTGCTTTCTCTTCGCGTGCCAG
>CAZBEN010000049.1:0-7588 GCA_964490955.1 uncultured Zetaproteobacteria bacterium
GATATCCATGAAAGCCATCAGGTGGCAGCTGTGGCTGAAGTTGCCGATATTTTACAGACACCGGCTTTTTTGTGCCGTCAAACCGATTTTATTGAAGCGGTCGCCAGCTCCGGCAAGCCGGTAAATATCAAGAAAGGTCAGTTTCTTGCTCCCTGGGATATGCAGCATGTGCTCGAAAAAGCACAGGTGACCGGCAATGAAAACATCATGTTATGCGAACGCGGCGCCAGTTTTGGCTACAATAACCTGGTGTCGGATATGCGCTCGCTGCTGGTGATGCGTGAATTCGGCGCGCCTCTTGTTTACGACGCCACCCATTCGGTACAGCAACCGGGAGGGTTGGGCGGTGCAACCGGTGGTAATCGTGAGTATGTACCGGGCCTGTCCCGTGCAGCAGTGGCAACAGGTGTTGCAGCCCTGTTCATGGAAGTGCATCCCGATCCGGATAAGGCCATGTCCGATGGTCCGAATTCGCTGGCGCTGGACGATCTGGAGGATGTGTTAACCACATTGAAACAGATTGATGAGGTTGTCAAAGCGTAAAACAACCGAGCCATTAGGGAAGTTTTGAGAAACTGCGTCCCTATAGTTTTTCAAAATTCCGGGCGTTGTTTTTTCATTTCAGTTTTTCCAATTCATGGACGAATAATGTTCCATTGCGTATGGTTGCGCGCCCTTGAAGAAAAGAGATGTACCTGCTCAGGTTGTTTCTTTGCGGGGATGATAAAAACGTATGGATGAAATCAAAACCACCCACACATAAGTACATGATATGTGGCCATGATTGAGGTTTTGAGTTGCGCTTTTAAATTATAAATATGTGTCGACAATGATGTCGAACAGGAGAAAAAAGTGAGTGAAATTGTAAAAGTACATGGTCGT
The DNA here is from genome assembly GCA_964490955.1 of uncultured Zetaproteobacteria bacterium. Lineage (GTDB taxonomy): Bacteria > Pseudomonadota > Zetaproteobacteria > Mariprofundales > Mariprofundaceae > Mariprofundus. The sequence goes on from CAZBEN010000049.1 coordinate 883, forward strand.
GAGATTTTTGATTCACGCGGCAACCCAACGATTGAAGTTGATGTGAAACTGTCCTCGGGGGCTTTTGCCCGGGCGGCAGTGCCCAGTGGTGCTTCCACAGGTGCGCGTGAAGCAGTGGAACTGCGTGATGGCGGCAGTCGATTGGGTGGCAAGGGTGTTCGCAAGGCTGTCAGTCATGTCAATGATGAGATTGCGACTGCCGTGACCGGTCTGGGTGCTGCTGATCAGCAGGGACTGGACGATAAACTGATTGCACTGGATGGAACGCCGAACAAGGGGCGCTTGGGTGCCAATGCTATTCTTGGTGTGTCGATGGCCGTGGCCAAGGCGCAGGCGGTTGAGAAGGGTGTGTCTCTGTTTCGTTATCTGGGTGGTGAAAATGCCAACCTGCTTCCTGTACCGTGCATGAATGTGATTAACGGCGGTTCGCACGCGGATAACAGTATTGATTTTCAGGAGTATATGATTGCCCCGGTTGGCGCTTCATCATTTGCACAGGCACTTGATATGGGTGCGGAGGTGTTTCATGCGCTGAAGTCCGTGCTCAAATCCGGTGGCCATGTCACTGCGGTGGGCGATGAAGGCGGTTTTGCCCCTAATCTGGGATCCAATGAAGAGGGCATTACGGTTATTTTGCAGGCGATAGAACAGGCCGGACTTAATGCTGGCGATGATGTTGCAATTGCTTCGGATATGGCTGCTTCCGAATTTTATCATGATGGCTCGTATGTACTGGCCGGTGAGGGAAATCGCAGGCTGGATGCCGCAGGGATGGTTGATTTGATTGATTCACTGTGCCGTCAGTATCCGATCATTTCAGTTGAAGATGGTCTGGATGAAGCCGACTGGGATGGCTGGAAGCTACTGACTGATCAGGTCGGTGCCAGGGTACAACTGGTTGGTGATGATCTGTTTGTGACCAATCCCGAGATTCTGCAAGAGGGTATTGATAAAGGTGTAGCTAATGCCTTGCTGGTCAAGGTGAATCAGATTGGTACATTGAGCGAAACCATTGCTGCAGTGAATATGGCACATGATGCTGGCTATCGCTGCATGATGAGCCACCGTTCAGGTGAAACGGAAGATGCGACGATTGCCGATCTGGCTGTATCGATGGCCACAGGGCAGATCAAATCCGGTTCGGCTTCGCGTTCAGACCGTATGGCCAAGTACAATCAGCTTTTGCGTATTGAGGAAGAGTTGGGCAGCGCTGCGCGTTTTGCCGGCCGGGCGGCATTTGCGCGTTGATCGGCCAGAGCAGGGCGTAAGCATCATCTGAAATGGGCGTAGGTGTCGGCCGGTGGCTACTCTGGATTGGCGGGGGAGTCGCGATTGCCTATATGAGCTGGAACCTCGTTTTTTCAGATCACGGTTATCTGGTCTATCGTCAGGAAGCTGAACAGTTGCAACAATTGGAGTTTGAAGTGGCGGCGTTGAAAGCCGGAAGAGAACGGTTGGCCAAAGAAGTGCTGCGACTCAGAAATGATCCGGATGCGCTGGAGGAATTGGTACATCGGGAACTTGGTTATGTGCATCCGGATGAGTATATGCTGATTATGCCGGAGCACGGCAAACAGGAGAAGAAACCGTGAGCGCTAATGTTGTCACTCGATTCGCTCCGTCGCCAACCGGATTGCTGCATTTAGGCAACGTTCGCACGGCACTGCTGAACTGGTTATATGCCAGGAAACATGGTGGCCGTTTTTTGCTACGCTTTGAAGATACTGATCAGGATCGCTCGGAACAGGCATATGTCGATGCGATTAAAACTGATTTGTGTTGGTTGGGATTGGACTGGGATGACGATGTGCTATTTCAGTTTGAGCATGCAACGAGTCATGCCGGGGCACTGGAAAAACTGGCCGACAATGGGTTGGCCTACCGCTGCTTCTGTTCCGAAACGCAGCTCAATCTGGATCGTAAGCTGGCAATATCGCGTGGTTTACCGCCGCGTTATGCCGGCCATTGTCGCCATTTGTCTGACAGTGAATCGGAACGGCGGGCTGCAACGGAATCGTTTGTCTGGCGCTTGCGAGTGCATGCGGACGATGGTGATGTGGTGGTAACAGATGCTTTGCGCGGTCATGTCAGCTTTGCCCTGCGTGATCTGGATGATCCGGTTGTGGTGCGCTCCGATGGTTCATTCACCTTTCTGTTACCCAATGCCGTCGATGATGCAATGGATGGTATCACCCATACATTGCGTGGTGATGATCATCTAACCAATTCGGCCTATCAGGTCTGGCTGCTGGAGCATTTGGGTTATGTGCCGCCTGTGTATCTGCATCATGGCTTGCTGCTGGGGCAGGATGGCGCCAAATTATCCAAGCGCAGCGGTAGTCACAGCGTGGTCGAGTTGCGCGATGATGGCTTATTGCCCGGTGCACTGATCCAGGCTATGGGCAGGCTGGGGCATCCGAATATACCGGAAACTGCACATGATGCAGCAGCACTGGCGGCACATTTTCAGGCTGAACATATCTCCACCAGCTCGGTTCGCTGGTCTGATGACGAGATGTGGCGATGGCATACACGTCTGTTGCATGAGCTGGATGTTGAAACGCTGGTTGCCATGATTCAACCCCATGTGCCATCCTGTTCATTGGATACCATGGCTTTGTTTGCGCTCCTGATCGGCAAAAATATCGAACGGGTCAGCGATGCAGCGTATTATCAACGTCTGCTGGATGTTCATGCTCCGCTGGATGCTGATGCATTACGTGTGCTGAAAGAGGCCGGTGCCGGTTTTTATCAGGCTGCGCTGGATGTATGGCAATCATTAGCCGAAGCGGACTGGAAAAGCTGGACGATGGCCGTGAAAGAGAGAACGGGTTGCAAGGGGCGAAATCTGTTTATGCCGTTACGTGTTGCGCTCAGCGGTGCAGTACATGGTCCGGAAATGTCTGCAGTTGTAGGTTTTCTGGGCGAGGATGGTGTGAAGGCCAGGGTCGAGGACGCTTGCAAGATATGCGGCAAGCAGCAGGAAGTATCATGAGTTTGTATGTATATAATTCCCTGAAACGCAAAAAAGAGCGTTTTGAATCGCTAAAGCCGGGCAAGGCGGGCATGTATGTCTGTGGTGTTACTGTATATGACTATTGCCATGTTGGTCATGCCCGGGTCATGGTGGTGTTCGATATTGTTCACCGCTGGCTGAAACAGCTGGGCTATGATGTTGATTACGTGCGTAATTTTACCGATGTGGATGATAAAATAATCAAACGGGCGACCGAACGCGGTATTGCTATTGATGTGCTGACCAATGAGATGATTGCTGCATTTTATGAGGATATCGACAGTCTCGGTTGCTTGCACCCGACCCGCGAACCGCGTGCGACAGAGCATATGCCGGAAATGATCGCCATGATTGAGGCTCTGGTTGAGCAGGGCAGAGCCTATGTGTCCGGATCCGGTGATGTGCTGTATGCGGTACGCACATTTGATGATTACGGCAAACTTTCGGGCAAGAATATTGATGATCTGGAATCCGGTAGCCGTGTCGATGTGGATGAAAGCAAGCACGACCCGCTCGACTTTGTGTTGTGGAAAATGGCCAAGTCGGGAGAACCGGCATGGGATTCCCCCTGGGGTGCAGGTCGACCGGGCTGGCATATTGAATGCTCAGCCATGAGTTGCTCTCATTTGGGAGACACTTTCGACATCCATGGCGGTGGGATGGATTTGAAATTTCCGCATCATGAGAATGAAATCGCTCAGGCGAGGGCTGCCAATGGTGGTGGTTTTGCCCGTTACTGGCTGCATAATGGATTTGTGAATATCAATGCCGAGAAAATGTCCAAATCGCTGGGTAATTTTTTTACCATCCGGGAAGTTACGGAAAAATATCATCCGGAAGTATTGCGTATGTTCATGCTGGGCACACATTATCGTTCACCACTCGATTTTTCTGATACCGCACTGGATGCAGCAAAGGCCGGCCTGGATCGATTATATGAGACGATGAAGCGCTGCAGGGAGTCAGAAGTCTGTCATTCTGGGAATATTGCAACCCTTCAAAGTTCATATCTTCCGTCAGCCTTCACCACGGCTATGAATGATGATTTCAATACACCGGAAGCTTTGGCCTGTCTGTTCGATACCTGTCGCTTACTGAACAAAGGTCTGGATTCAGATGAAGATGTGAGCATGCTGTTCGATCAGTTCCGGGCCATGACCGGCGTTCTGGGCATTGTTCAACATGATACGGAAGCATGGTTCAAGTCCGGTGATGTGGATTCGGAGCATATCGAAGCGTTAATTAACGAACGCAGGATAGCAAAAAATGACCGTGATTTTGCCCGTGCTGATGCCATTCGCGACCAGTTATCGGCTGAAGGGATTATTCTTGAAGACAGCCCGACAGGGACGACATGGAAAAAAGCCTGAGGAGAGGATGATGCAATCGAAAATAGATGAAACCATTGCGTTGTTGAAGCAGGCTGAAGATGAATATGGGCCGGATCTGGTCTTTTCCAGCAGTTTTGGTGCTGAAGATGTAGTTTTGATTGACTTGATTAGTAAATATTCTCCGTCCATTGATATAGTGACGCTTGATACCGGACGCCTGCCTCAGCAAACCTATGATGTGATGGATGCCTGCAGGGATAAATATGGCATCAAGATTGAAGTGTATTTTCCTGATACAGCTGAAGTGGAAGCGATGGTAAGGGAATCCGGCCTCAACCTTTTCTATCATTCGGTGGAAAATCGCAAACGCTGTTGCGAAATTCGTAAAATCCATCCGCTGAAAAGAGCTCTGGCGGGCAAAAAAGCATGGATTACAGGTGTTCGACGTGAACAGGCTGATTCACGTCAGACTATGTCGATGGTTGAAGATGATACCTATTTTGGACTTACGAAGTTTAATCCGCTCATTGAGTGGACCCAGGCTGAGGTATGGAACTACATTCGTGATAATGATGTGCCGTATAATGCATTGCACGATCAGCATTACCCGTCTATCGGTTGTGCCTGCTGTACGCGTGCTATCACAGTGGGTGAAGACCCCAGGTCAGGTCGATGGTGGTGGGAACAGGAAGATGGCGTAGCCGAATGTGGTCTGCACGCCAGTCCGATTAAAAGGAAATGATCCCGTAGAAGCTAACGGAGAAGTTAGCTTCTATTAATTTGTTTTGATCAGAGGCTAGAAACTTACTCTGTAATGCGCATCCTGCCAGCACTTTGGCAATGTTTCACCGGACGGGAATGATAGCTCTGACTTGTCAACGCTGACCGGTTCACCGGCTTCTTCTCCGGCATGATAGCGAACTGTCACAGATAATGTGTTCGGGTCAGTGAGTTCGCTGAGTTCGACAACCTGGGCGATATCACCGTTGTTTGTGTTTTTTAGAAACATCTGAACCTCCTTTTACCCAATTTGGTATCCATTATAGCATGTCTGGTGGGTCAACGAAACAGTTTTTCCCTATACCAGCGCAGTTCATTGATGGACTCCCGGATATCAGCCAGTGCCAGATGTTCGGCTTTTTTTATCGGAGCTGTGCTATTTGGATACCAGCGCCGAGCCAGTTCCTTGATGGTGCTGACATCAATATTACGGTAGTGCAAATAAGCTTCGAGTTCCGGCATATAGGGCTGAAGAAACCGCCGATCCTGATGGATCGAGTTACCGCACAGGGGGGAAATGGATGGTGGCACATATTGTTTTATAAAATCCAGCGTTTGCTGTTCGGCTGCATGCATGGTTAAAGTCGACGCTTTCACTCTCGCTGTCAGCCCTGAATCACCGTGGTGGGAGGTGTTCCACTCATCCATAGCATCAAGAACATGATCCGGCTGATGAATCACAAGGCTTGGACCTTCAGCGATAATATCCAGTTCCCCATCGGTAATAATCGTGGCGATTTCAATAATCGTATCATGCTCCGGATCAAGCCCGGTCATCTCCAGATCCATCCATACGAGATTGTTTTTTGAAACGCTCATGAGCATATACTAGACGATATCTGAGTAATTTCATCCCCGAATCCGACATTGACTAAACCAAAAAGAGAGATCCCCCAGCTCTGCTGGGGCGGCTCCCGAAGTCCCGAAGTTTGACAATTCCGGGGATCTCATAGCAACTCCAAAGCGTGAGCCGCCAAGCAGCACACTAAGGAGAAGCTATGAGAGAGGTGCAAAGTATAAGTCACACGAGATGGGAGTGTAAGTACCACATCGTGTTTATCCCGAAATGTAGGAGGAAAACGATATATGGTCAGATTCGTAAAGAGTTAGGTGATGTGTTTCACCGACTAGCCAAGCAGAAAGAATGTTTCATTGAAGAAGGTCATTTGATGCCGGATCATGTTCATATAATGATCTCCATTCCCCCCGAAGAATTCAGTATCGCAGGTAGTGGGTTTCATCAAGGGTAAAAGTGCTATCCACATTGCGAGGAGTTATTTGGGGCGCAAACGAGATTTTGTCGGGCAGTATTTTTGGGCAAGAGGATATTTTGTCTCAACGGTAGGTCGAGATGAACAGGTAATTCGAGAATACATACATCATCAGGAAGCAGAAGATCATCGAGTCGATCAATTGCAACTGGTATAGCCCCTTTAAGGGGCCCAAGGAGCCAACGGCTCCGTAAACGCCGCTTTGAGCGGCTCACAAAATTAAAGCCCCCGGATTTGCCGGGGGATATTTACTTGGATTGAGTGATATGATGGCATACAAAGCGGATAGCTGCATTTCCAAAAACCTG
>CAZBEN010000050.1:0-7388 GCA_964490955.1 uncultured Zetaproteobacteria bacterium
GAGGGCGGCGAACATTATCGCCAGTTTCAGGTGCGTCAACACCTTTGTGGTGAAATATTTTAACTTTCAACCGAAAGGTTAAGAAACTTACGCTTTCCGAGTTTGATCAGGTATGGCCCGCCGGGTTTTAACCGGTAATCCTTGTCGGTTATTTTTTCGCCATCGATGGAGAGTGCATTCTGTTTAATCATTCGAATTGCTTCACCGTTCGAAGCGGTCAAACCGGACTGCGACAGCGCCTTGACAATCCACAGTAACCCCTCTTCGGAAGGCAGTGACATTTCAGGCACATCATCCGGCACTTCTTTTTTGGCAAACTGCGCTTCAAAACCTTCGCATGCCCTTTGCCCGGCACCTTCACCATGGAAGCGATCAACAATTGTGGCTGCCAGCTGCTTTTTAGCCGCCATCGGATGCATCGCTTTCATATCATCCAAATTCACATCCGTGAGTAATTCATAGTAGGTCCACATCAGATCGTCAGATATACTCATCAGCTTTCCGAACTGCTGTTTGGCAGATTCCGCTACACCGACATAGTTATTGAGTGACTTGGACATTTTATTGATTCCATCCAGCCCTTCCAGCAGCGGCATCGTCAAAATAACCTGCTGCGCCTTGCCATAGGCATCCTGCAGCTGACGCCCCATTAACAAATTGAATTTCTGATCGTTACCGCCCAATTCAATATCAGCATCCAGCGCAACTGAATCATAGCCCTGTACCAGCGGATAAAGGAATTCGTGAATCGAGATCGACTGTCCGCCCTTATAGCGTTTTTCAAAATCATCACGTTCCAGCATGCGAGCCACCGTGGCCTTGCCGGCAATGCGGATCAGATCGGCAGCGGTCAGCTGCCCCAACCACTCGGAATTAAAGCGCACCTCTGTCTGATGGGGATCCAGAATTTTGAACACCTGCTCTTTATACGTTTCAGCGTTGAGCAACACCTCATCATGGGTGAGTGGAGGGCGCGTTTCATTCTTGCCGGTCGGATCACCGATAGTGCCGGTGAAATCACCGATCAGAAATACCACCTGATGGCCGCAATACTGGAACTGTCTCAGCTTTTCCAGCAACACGGTATGCCCCAGATGCAGATCGGGCGCAGTCGGATCAAAGCCCGCTTTCACTCGCAACGGACGCCCCTCTTTTTCAGCCTCTTTCAGTTTCGCTTCCAGCCCACCGGCCGGTAAAATCTCCAGCGCACCACGACTGAGCAACTCCATCTGTTCCTGAATGTTCATATTCACCCCGAGATCAATCGATGGCGAATCATGGCACTACATCTCTGACATCGCTACCGCAGCGATTCAAATCACAGATTAGCTGGTGCAAATACATATGTTGCGTGCCATAATTGCTATCATCATGCATGATAACGCCTTAAAGATAAAAATACTGATTCAGGGAGACATCTAATGTCCGAAAAAACCAATGAGCCCGTGGCAGAAGCCGCAAAAGAAAGTGCTGAGATCGAGCCGACCAACGACAAAATATGCTGTAAAAGTGGCAGCTGCTGCAAGCCCCACACTTCGCTCGCCATTTCGGTCATTGCCCTGCTGCTGGCCGCTTATGCTGCATTCACGGCACTCTCCAATGCCGATACCACTGCAGTCGACAACCGTCTAAACAATCTGGATAGTCAGATAGCCGGTGTGAATGACCAGCTTTCAAGTCTCAGCCACGAAATGGAAACCAATCGTGAAAACCTCATCCAGACCAAGCTGAAAAAGGCACTGCAAAGTATCCAGGAGATCGGCACCCTTGCCGGAAAAGAAACCAGAGCTACCATCACTGAAGTTGAGCAAATGCTACAAACACTGACTGCGGTGGGTGAACAGCTGGATACGCCAAAACAGGCAGCTGAGCCAGTTGCCAAACCAGCAACTGAGCAAAAAACCGTTCCTGAAGAAGCTGCCCCGGCTGAAAACACGCAACCCGTTACAAACACAGAGTCACCGGCAACAAGTGAAACTCCTGCTCAAACAGCCCCTGCTCAAACAGATACCACTCAAACAGAACCAGCTGCTGCTCCCTCTGATGCAACTGAATCACAAACAGGCACAGCGCCTGCAACGGATACATCAACACCGCAGGCATTTTAAAAAGCCCGCTATAAGAGCTATTCTTTGCATACCGGACAACCGTTGTTTATCGGGATGATGTCCGGCACTTCTGCTGACGGCATCGATATCGCGATTGTGCGCTTCGACAACGGTGCCAGCGCCAAACCTGAACTGGTTGAATTCCTTGAATTCCCCATGCCGAAAAAACTGAGTGAGCCCGTACTGCGCCTGGCTGAACCTGGTCTGAATGAGGTGGATCGCATGGGGGAACTGGATCGCGCGCTGGCTATTGCCTATGCTGAAGCTGTCGGGTCAGCATTTCGGAGCACCGGCCTGAAACAATCAGATATCGCGGCTATCGGCTGCCACGGACAAACTGTCCGTCATCGACCCAAAGCTGATTATCCATTTACCACGCAGATTGGCTGCGCGGCTACACTGGCTGAGCGAACTGGCATCACCGTTATCTCTGATTTCCGCAGCCGCGATATCGCAGCCGGTGGAGAAGGGGCACCACTGGTTCCATTTGCACATTGGCAACTGTTTGGACAGGCAACCGAAAATACAGCTGTGCTTAATATCGGAGGCATTGCCAATGTCACATGGCTGGGCTGTGCCGGTGACATTACGGGATTTGATACCGGTCCCGGCAATATGGCCATGGATGCATTGATGCTAGCCACCAGTCACGGAAAACATGCATACGATGAAAACGGGCAACTTGCAGCAAGTGGCTCGGTATGCCTTCCGCTGCTTGATCGACTGATGCAACATCCTTTTCTACAACGCACACCACCGAAATCAACTGGCCGGGAAGAGTTTGGCGGAGCACTGGTTGATACCATGATGCAATGGCCGGATATTTCCGATGCGGATCGTCTGGCTACCGCATGTCAGTTCACAGCTAATAGTATTAAACACAGCATTCGCTTCATGCCGGGTACACCATCCAGATGGTTATGCTGCGGGGGCGGTGTTCGTAACAGCCACCTGATGAAACTGCTTGAAAAACAACTGGCGCCATCGAATGTAGATACAACCGATGCAGCAGGAATGCCTCCACAAGCGGTGGAAGCCGTCAGTTTTGCCCTGCTTGCCAGACAAACACTGATGGGCAAACCCAACACACTCCCCCAGGTCACCGGCGCCTCCCATTCAGTTTGTAGCGGTCAAATCACGCCGGGTAAAAACTGGCAGGAACTTTTGCAAGACATACCTGCATGGATCCGCTAACTCACGCCATTTCAGGTGCAGCTCTCGCCCGCGCTTTTCCAAAAACCCACATCCAGCCCAAACATCTGTTTTTTCTGGTTCTGCTCGCCATGGCACCGGACAGCGATATTCTGCTACGGCTGTTCTCCGATACGGTTTATTTGCAACACCATCGTGGACTGACACATTCACTGCTCATGCTGCCGCTTTGGATATGGCTGGTTTACAGTCTGGCCTCCATATCCGTTAAAAAGAATCCTGCCATGCCCAAACTGATAGTTCTGGCCCTGTTACTGCATATTTGCCTCGATGTGATCACTACCTTTGGCACGATGATATTCGCCCCCTTCTCCGACCGGCGTTTCAGTTTTGATCTACTCTTTATCATCGACCCGCTGTTCTCCGCCTGTCTGCTGATCCCTCTATTGGCGGGGCTGATCTGGAAACAACAAGCACGTTGTTTGAGTATCCTGGGCTTTGCTCTGGCCTTTACTTATCTCGCGCTCGCCTATCATAATCAGCAACAGGGCATCGAACTGACCAGAAAAGCACATCCCGATGCCATTTCATATCATGCCTTACCCATGGCCTTTTCCCCCTTTAACTGGCAACTGATTGCCGAATACCCCGATGATTATATCCGCGCTGCAGTTAAGCTGAAACCAGACTTTCCCGGGCTGAGCCCCCTGTTCGATGATTCCTTCATTACCTCCCTGCTTTCAACAAAAATCAGCGGCCCAAATCATATTGTCTGGCAAAAGTTACCCGCTATGCACACACTGAAGGGTGAAGCACAATTGCCGGGCACAGCCTTTTACGCCTGGTTCGCCCGCTTTCCGGTACTGCTGGAACAAAATCGGCAGTTTATCGACTTTGGCGATCTGGCTTTTGGTGCTGGTGCTCCGGGCGTCCGATCCTCCTTTCAGCTGCATATTGATCTGACAGCCGACAATTCAGCAACACCGGAAGGCTCGCCAGAAGGGCCACGTGCATGGCTGATCTGGCGTGGAAATCAGAAAAGCGAACTCACACTAAGCTCTGCCCCATTTAACTGGTTAAGGCCTGAATAACACGACGACTTCGCCCGTCTCTACTTTCACACATCACGCTATCACTTGCGATTTACCTACTTTTGGTTTTTAATCGGAGAGCAATTCAACCTTGGAGGTTTCCATGAAACATGTTCGTTTATTATTCCTCACGACCCTGCTTCTGCTGCCCGCATTGAGTCCAGCGACTGAAATTGAAGGCGTCACGTTGCCGGATACAATTCAATTGCAAGGCAAAACCCTGCAACTCAACGGAGCCGGCATCCGTACAAAGTTCTTTTTCGACATTTATGTCGGTGGGTTGTATCTGGAACAACATGCATCCAGTGCAAAAGCGGTTCTCGCCAACACCGGCAACAAACGCATCACCATGAACTTTCTTTATAGCGAGGTAGACAAGGAGAAACTCACCGATGGGTGGAGTGAGGGCTTTGATAAAAACCAGTCCGATGAACGCATGCAAAAGCTGAAAGACCGGCTCGCCAGCTTCAATGCATTGTTCACCACAGCACACCGGGGTGACTCAGTCATATTTGACCTGTTGAGTGATGGCAGCACCCATGTCAGCTTTAATGGTAACGAAAAGGGCGTCATCGAAGGATCGGATTTCCAGCAAGCGCTACTGGCGGTCTGGCTGGGCAAAAAACCGGCTGACAAGGACCTGAAAAAATCCATGCTCGGTCGATAGTCATTTCAACCCATGAATCCTCGGCATCTTAACCATCTCGATGTCAACAGTGTTGAATTTATTCGCTCCAGCCTTATAACATTCACTAATCGGACAGATGAGGCCGTCCATAATATTCGCCGTAACGATCAATCTATCCACGACTTCCGCATTGCCCTTAGATATTTACGCAGTTGGCTGAGAGTCTTCGGCGGCACAATAGGCCTTGACCCAAAATTATTAGCAGATGCCTCCAAGCTGGCAACAGCGACCAATCATTGTCGCGATCTGGAGGCCTACGTTATATGGCTGGAACATCAGAGTATCAGAATGACTACGGAATAGAATCGCAACCCATCGGCAATTATGTGACCGACATCCATCAGCGCCACGAGCAAGCCAAACTAAATATCAGGAGATATATCAGCGATACCTGGCCCGCAATTGGGTGCAGAATCTTAAATCGGTACAGGATCAGCTCGGCGTTTATCACGATCTCTGGGGTTTCACCGCAACGTTGTATCAGGTCACATCAAAATATGATGGTTTGGAGCCTTTGATCGAATCGACCGAACAACAGCGCCATGACAGCTTCTCCACATTACAAAAGAACTTGCTTGTTTTTCCTGTACCTTGGCTGAAAAAACTTGAAATCATGCTCACTATTTTAGCCGGCAAAGATTGCAAGAACTCCAACACCCAGAGGAGTCCTTCTTTAGTCCGGGCTAATGAATAATCCGGGTTAGAAGTAGAGTATCTGGCTGTATGACCAGAATGATAAGTGCATGTTGAATAGCCACTAAGACAAATTTATTACAAAATAACCATCATGGCTACAGTAACTACTGCAAAATCAGGTCATCTCTTCCTTGATATGCTCCATGTGCATGATAAGTGAATCCACCGTTTCTTTCAGCAACTCAAGCTCATCGATCGACAAATCATTGAGTTGCTCCAGATTATACTCAATGGTATCAATAATCTGATGGGCAGGACGCTGTAATGGCCGCATGAAATATGAGGTAACCGTAGCCACGATAGCACCAAAGAAAATCATGGAGCCGATGATAATCCATGCCGCACCAATAAAAACTGAGATCCCCTGTTTCGGCATCTCAGCGATACCGGCAGTTGAAAAAGCTGCCACACCCCAGTACAGGGCTTTGCCGTACGAGGTAATTGACGTGTCCGGTGAACTCTGCTCTCCAAAATAAATAGCTGCAGAAAACAGCAACCATAACACAGCCAGGAGGAATAACATTTTCACAACCGGCGTGTGCCTGATTATATCTCTCGAAAATTTCCTTTGCTTCGCAAAACGCAGCCTCTTCTTCACCATAGCTACACCGCCTTCATGCTCGGATGTACTCCATCTACTTCATATTGCCATCCTGCTTGATCGTAAATCGGATCTGGATGATCATCAAGTGGCAATCTTGCGTCTTTCCGGGTTCGCTCCAAACTCTTCAATATAGTCGGCCATGGCAGCTTCAATGACTTTCGTGGCATGCTCAAAACCGTAAGGCTGACCGATAGATACTTTCTGAGGATGACCCGGAGCCAGTTTGTAACTGAGAAAATAGTGCAACAAGCGATCAACAAGGGCTGGCGGCAGTTCCGAAATATCATCGATATTCGACCAAAGCGGATCATCCTCAATCACGGCAATAATCTTGTCATCCGCTTCATCGTGGTCATTCATCGGCAAACCACCCACAACGCGGGCATTGGCGAGAATTTCAATGCGGGAGATCGGGCGCTCGGAAATCACGCATATATCTAGCGGATCCCCATCACCCCGTTTGGCATCAGCCATGAGTGCACCGACACGTCTGGCACACAACGTACGTGGAATAAAACCATACAGTGCCGGATGCTGTGAGGATGAACGCACCGAACGGTCGACACGCAAATAGCCGGATTTCTTGTCCACTTCAAATTTCACCGTATCAAAGGGACTGATTTCGATATAGGCATGTACCCGCCGGGGCGGTTCGGCTCCGACATCCAGCCCGTGCCATGGGTGTGGTCGCCATTGGGAAAATGATTTCATGCGTCAGTTCTAACACAGAACATCAGATGGCCCAAGAAAACAACCTTTGCTTGCCAAGGCAATCGCATTAAAATGCCCGTAACTATAGTGCTTACAGTATGTGTCATGCTGCAACTGTTCATGAAGAATTCATAAGGCCAGCAGCATTGGCAAACAATGTTCATTTCTTTTCCACAAAAGAAACGAACCAAAGAAAGGTGCCCGACAATCTGCTTTATCCTGCGTATCTTGGATCGGGGTTAAAAGACCTTTAAACCCTCCTTTTAGATCTGCCTTGGATTGAAGATTTTCGCGGAGAAAAGCGGCGGCGCCGCGACCACTAAAATATTCAATCCGAG
>CAZBEN010000051.1:0-7356 GCA_964490955.1 uncultured Zetaproteobacteria bacterium
TCCTCGGCACTGGATACCTACCGGCTGGATGTAGGCCGTTTCCCGAGCACCGAGCAGGGGCTGGCGGCTTTACGCAAGGCCCCCTCAGGCGCCAAACACTGGGATGGCCCTTATCTATCGAAACCGGTGCCGAACGATCCGTGGGATTATCCATACCATTATAAGGTTCCCGGCAAAGACAACCCTTATGCCCTCTATACACTGGGCCGCGATGGTAAAAAAGGCGGCGTAAAAGAGGATCAAGATCAAGGCCTGTTTTGACTTTGGCTTAAAGGCCAGAAGCGTGAGCCACTGATTCCACGAATGAACACAAATAGGTCAAAATCTAAAATGGGTCTTCAAGGTTTTAAATCGATGAATATAAGTGAAATTCGCCCCCCCAGGGGAGCAAGCAACGGTGCTCCCGTTGCGTGATAGTCAGCATTCATCTGATGGCTATGGTTTGATTTTGACTGAGAGGGATTAAGCATTTAAATGCAAAAGGGTTTTACATTGCTGGAATTGCTGGTGGTGCTGGTGATTATAGGCATGGCAGCATCGTTTTCCGGCCCCCGGCTGTGGAAGCTGTATGCCAAAGCCCAGGAGCGGGCGGTGATTCAAAACTTTGCCAGTTCATTGCAGTCGCTTCGTATGGATATATTACATTCCGGTCGAAGCCTGGAAATCGCCGCAGTTTCCGAATCCGCCATCAATGAGAATACACAGCTGCCGGCGTTGCCGGATGGCTGGGTGTTACAAAAATCGACATCGCTGCGCCTGCTTTCAACCGGAGCGACCAATGGCGGCAGTTTCGAGTTTCGGTCACCCTCGGAAAAACAGTGGAAATTGACCCTCAAGCCGTTCGACGGGCATATTGAGATTCATCGTTTATGACACATCATCAGAACGGTTTTACGCTGATTGAAGTGCTTATTGCATCGGCCATTATTATGGCTTCGCTGGGCGTTTTACTGCAGCTTTTCGGGGCCGGTCTTAGTCAAACGAAAAAAGCGGGCAGGATAGCGCATTATTTATCGGCTCAACGTTCTGTTGAGAGGCAGTTGCTGGATATCAATCCAGCCTTGCAGAAAGAAGGCGAGGGTAAGGCTGAAGGCATTTCATATCGCTGGCATGCGGTCAAGATTGAGCCGTTTCGATCCTTTTATGATCCGGAATCTGCACCGGGGCGTTTGTTTGCACTGTTTCGAATCACGGTCGAACTGGAACTGGATGTCGATGGTAAAAGTAAACAGATGGAAATTTCACAGCTGGGCTGGAAGAGCAGATAATGAAATATCAACGCGGTTTTACACTGATTGAAATGCTCATTGCCATGGCAATATTTTCAGCTCTGATGTCTGTATTGATGATGGGCTATCAGCAGGGTTTGAATCTGTGGCAGAAATCGCAACATCAGAGCAAACAGTGGCAGCGCATGGAATTCCGCTATCATCTGCTAGATGGGCTATTTTCACAGGGCGTTGTTGCCGATTACACCTACACTGTCGGGCTGTCTGCGCCGTATTTTTTCGGTGATAAAACATCCATGCGGCTGATGACTGCTTCCCCTCTGCTTGATATGCCCGGTCATGTACGCCCCGTTGCATTCAGGGCTGCGAATCATGATGGAGACTGGGTGCTTGAATACAGGGAAGGCAACAGATATGGCGATCCGGGACGAGGTATTGTCTGGCCGGAAAAATGGATACCCCTGCTTGAAGGGATGAAATCAATCGACTTCTTGTTTCAGGCACCGTCAAATCCACTTCCGCCATCCGTTGCTGTGCAGGACTTGGGCAGAAATGGAAAGCTGCGTTATCGGGATGAGCCGGAATGGATGGCAGATTATAACAGCTATATTTTGTGGCGGTTGCCACGCCTGGTTTCTATACGCTTTGTTGATCCAAATGACCTTGAGCATGAATGGCTATTTGCTTTGCAGCAGATACCCAATGCATGGTCAATGACCTCGTATGAACGCGAAGCCTTATGAATAGCGCTGCGAGCCGGAAGGAAGATGGCTTTGTTTTGCCTCTTGCACTGATTGTGCTGGCTTTACTCACAGTGCTGTCGCTGGGCTTGAGCCAGATGGCGCGTGATGGCGTGCGTGAAATGACGGTTCAGAAAGAGATTTTCGAGCGTGAAATACGTCTACGCAGTGCAGCGCAATGGGTCATGTATCAGCTGTTGACCGGTCATTATAACATGCAATCGGTGTCCGGCGGGAAAATCAATATTCCCATCAACGGTAAGCCGGTTCAATATCAGGGTGTTGAGATTCGGGTTCAGGAGGCTGCCGGCCTGTTCGGTCTGGCGTTTTATGATCAACAGAAATTTCAGCATTTGCTCACGACTCTGATCGGCAAGGATGTAGCAGCACCCTTGGCTGCTCGATTGGCGGACTGGATCGATAGCGATAAACGCCTCACAAATCAGGGCGGTGAAGCGTCGGATTATCTGGCGGCAGGGTTGCCGATGTTACCTCGCAACGGGCCGATCCGGACACTGGATGAGTTGCTTGATGTGCCGGGCTTTACGCCGCAACTATTCAATGGTGATAAGAGCAGGCCTGGTCTGCGTGATTTACTGATGGCCGGAGGAGAGGGTCACTTCAACCTGGCTACAGCACCGGATATGCTGATCGCGCCTATGCTGAATATATCTGCAGGCAGAGCGACTCAAATCATGGCCTTGCGCAAAGCACAGCAATGGGACCAACTCAGTCTGATGGTGGGAAATAATCCGTTGTTTCAGGATGATGGGCCATTCAGACACGGGTATCTGTTTCGCATCTATTTGAATGAAGTTGGGGTCGGCGGCAGGCAGGGTGCCAGAATGGAAATTAAGCTGCAGCCGATAAGCAGAGTACCGTATGGCAAAATGCTATGGCAGTATCCGGATCATGAGCGTGGATAATGATGTTAGGAGCATCGGCAGGACATTGCGGAGCAAGTTGATCGAATGGATACCATTGGTTTGTGTTTTCCCGGCACAGGCATTTGCATTACGGCGTGAAGGTTCGCCATACCGGCATTTTTCTGCCGGTGGCTGGGTGACAACGAATGAGGCCGATCTGCCGGCACACACACCATTTTCACATACTGTGCTGCTGGTCGAAGATCGCCATTGCAGTTTCCAGCGTCGCGATTTTCCAACTGAGTTGATTTCAGCCGATGCGCTGGACGAGGCGATTGAACTGGATTTTGAGCAGTGGGTTCCGTTTTCCTGTACAGGCCAGGACAAGGTGAATATCAACTGGTTTGCCTGTTCCGAGCGCCACGGTGATGCCTGGCATGTGGCCGTGTGGGTGTGGCCGGAGCGGGTATCGGAGCAGCTGCTTTCAACATTACACACACAGCTCTCCTGTACGCATCTCATGCCCGAAACGGCCTGGCATGTAGCACTGGCGCGGGTATCCGAACCCACCCTGTTGATCGTTGCAGTGGGGGATTCACAAGCCTTTATCATGCTTGATCGACATGGTTTACCGGTGAACCTGTCGTACCCGGCCAGTGCCGATGAGGCCAGCCGTTTCTGGCGCAGTCAGGGCATAGCGGGCAACGGCGCGGGAACAGCACTGTGTTTTGATCCGGATGTCGAGCCAGTCTGGTTGCCATCTGATTATCAGTTGCAATATACCGAGCCAGGCTTGCCTCGTTATAGTATATTGAGCCGGGCCAGACGACCGGGTGTGCGCGACTGGAGTGATCCGTTAAGCTGGAAAAAATCACTGGCTGCCATGGCCGTGCTGGTGGTGGTCTGGATGGCCTCCTATGCTGTGATGCTGAATCTGCGCAGCAGTACTGTGGACGATCTGGCTGAACAGACACAGGGGCAGGTACAGGACGTGTTGCAGGCGCGGGAAAATATTGAGCGCATGCAAGGCAAACTGAATATCATCCACAATCTTCAGTTGCGACAAACTATGCCGTTAAAACAGCTGGCTGCCCTTGCTGCCGTACTTCCTGAAGATATCTGGATTGAAATGTTCCGCATGAAAGGTGAATGGGTAGATTTGCGCGGCAGGGGCCATGATGTTTCCCGGCTGCTGGTGCTGCTGGAGAATATTGAAGGCGTCACGAATGTAGAATTGCTTAACGATATTCGTCCGGACATCAAAACCGGGCTGGAGCAGTTCCAGTTGCGCCTGTTTTTTGTCATGCCTGACGCAACGTCCGGCGATGGCCTGTCTGATGTTGCTTCAGACAAAGGAAACAGCGGTGTTTGAATCACTCAAAAACATATCGGGACAGCTTTCCATGCAGGGTGATTCGACTTCGCCACTGGTACGCTGGGGCGTGTTATTGATTGCACTGATCATCCTCTGGTTCGGTGTAGTGGAACCTTTTCTGGCATGGCGTAGCGAGCGTTTTGATGCTTTAAGTAATCGAATTGGCAAGGTTGAGCGTATGGTTGCTATGCAGCAGGGTGCAGAGGTCTGGATCAGGGCCGAGCAGGACTATACCGAAGCGATGAAGGCAGTCGGACCGCTGTTTCTTGAAGGGGACAGTTATGCTATTGCTCAGAGTAAATTTATGGCTCTGGTGCGGCAGCAGGCAGGGTCATTTGAAATGGTAGTGAAAAGCCAGCACCTCAGGGATAGTGAACCAGTCCCCGGTCTGGGCGAGGCGGTTGGTGTGGACCTGCATTTACAGGGGCGATTGTCGGATGCGCTGGCGCTGGTCGATGCCCTGGTGCGTGCTCCCCGTTTACTCACGATTGATTCTTTGTATATTGCGCCGGCACCGGGTGTACAGGCAAGCTCTGAACATGGCGAAAAAACGGTGTTGCTGATGCTGGGTATTCGGGCTTATCGACTACAGGCAGGTCAGGCGCAGTCATGAAAGGGCCTGTGAAAGGGACGCTTGCATTTGCGCTGGCACTGCTGCTTGTTCTGGCCGGTGCGATTGTAGATGGGTTTCGTTTTGATGTCGGCGAAAGCGTCGATGCTATATTGCCGCCGCCATTGCCTGTTGCTGTTGAAGCGCCGGATGACAACCTGATGCAGGATATCATCGCGGCATATCTGTGGGATTCTGACCGGGGAAAAAATCGGAAACAGGGCACGGCAACGAATACTGATGGGCCGGGAGCAGGGATGGCGAAATGCAAGCTGAAGGGCATTTATTATGGTCAGGTGTATCAGCCGCTGGCTATGTTTGCCTGTGGCGGTCAGCCGCTGAAAGCATGGAAAGAGGGTGAAACATTGCCAAATCAGGCTATGGTTGCTGAAATTCAGGCGGATCATGTGGTGATCGAAAAAGGTGGGGAGCGACAAAATGTTTTTCTGTTCGGAAAAAAATAGCGTGATTCGACGTTGCCCTGTGTCGATGCTTTCGGCTGTGATTTTGGCCATGCTGTTGCTGTCATCATGCAGCATGAGTGCGATGAAGCTGCCCTCCACGCTGCCCGAACCTCCGCGTCAGGATAAGGCCGCCGGGGTGCCCGAACTGCAACAGGCGGAACAGGACAAACCACGCACCTTCTCTGTTGAAGAAATCACCATGCCGGATTCTTCAGTCGACAAATCCGCTCATGATTCTGCCCTGCAGAAACCGCAGCTTAATCTGCCCGGCGGCACGCTGTCGCTGAATGCCGATGCGATGCCCCTGAATGAGTTTGTGCATATGGCTCTGGGCGATGTATTGCATCTGAATTTTGATATGGATAAACTGGTTTCTGCGAGAACCGATCCGGTGACGCTGCATATCAGCACGCCGGTTGATGCTGTCCGCCTGATGGGGATGATAGAGAAAGCACTGAATTTGTTCGATGTCGGTATGGTGATTGAGGATCAGGTGGTTCGCGTATTGCCGATTTCAAAAACCTGGGGGAAAGCACCTTCTTTAATGGGGGGGGCAAAAGAAAAGGTGATGCTCAAACTCGGGCGCGTCATGGAAATTGTTCCGATGACTTACGCAAATTATACGGATATTGCGCAGCTGGCGAGCTACTTTTTCCCGCGTGGTTCTACTGGCGGGATGCTTTCTCTGGGGCGGTTGAATGCCGTGATATTGGTCGGCTCTCCTGCTCAGGTGCAGGGGTTTCGAGATGCCATTGCAGTGATTGATACGCCTGCGATTCGCGGCTTGAAGGCGAGCATTGCCCATCCGGTGTTCTGGCAGGCCAAGGATCTGATCAAACATGTAGAAAAAGTATTGAAGATTCAGGGTATCCGGGTGAATCAGCTGGCCGGATTACAGCTGTTAGCGGTGGACGAAGTGAATGCGATTATCGTCATGTCCCCTCGGAAGCAGTGGATGAATGCGGCCATGTCGTTGATGAAACAGCTGGATACTGCTGAAGGCAGTGGCTCCGGCCAGCATATATTTACCTATTTTGTACGTTATACCGATGCCGAAAAGCTGGGCGCTGTGATCAAGGAAGTGTTGGGCCAGAGTTCAGCTGCAGCCGGCCCGGCATATTCGGCGACTTCAGCTTCCGGGGGAGTAAAAGCACCATCGCTGCCTGCCACCCCGGTCGTATCATCCATTGTGCCTTCATCGTCGGATCAGAAATCCAGAATCGTGGTGGACAGTAATCGTAATGCGCTGATTTTTATCGGTGAAGCAGCAGATTACCAGGCTGCCTATCAGCTGTTAAAGGTGCTGGACCGGGCACCGCGTCAGGTGCTGCTGGAAGCCACTATTGCCGATGTCAGTCTCGATAACAGTGATCAACTGGGGGTAGAGTGGCAGTTCAATAATGTTGATAATTCCAGCCTGTCCGGTACGCTCGGTACGCTCGGGGGGCTGGGGGTAGGCGATGGCGGTTTAACCTATTCGCTGGTCAATGCCGCCGGTGCATTACGGGCCAAAATCAATGCGCTGGCCAGTGTCGGTAAGGCTAAAATCCTGTCCACACCGACCCTGCTGGCCATGGATGGGGAAAAAGCAAAGATTCAGGTCGGTACGCAGGTAGCGGTGCTGAACAGTGAAATCAGCTCCAGCAGTTCCGTGAGTACCACTGGTACCGGTCTGTTGCGTACGTTCAATTATATCGATACCGGTGTCATTCTGGATATCGAGCCGGTCATCACCGAGCAGGGAACGGTGCAGTTGAAGATTCATCAGGAGGTCAGTGAAGCCGGCTCCACCACCAGCGATACACCGCCGATTAACAAGCGGGCTGTGGATACGGTGTTATCCGTACAATCCGGCCAGACCATTGTTATTGGTGGCCTGATCAGTCATGCCGAAGGTGAGAGCCGGACACAGGTACCATTTCTCGGTGATATTCCCATTCTCGGTCATCTGTTCTCGAATACAAAAGTGACTGATCGTTCCACCGAGATGATTATCCTGCTTACACCGCATGTAATCTTCGGGCCGGAAGATGCGGATTTCATTTCGCGCACCATGCAACAAAAAACCGGCT
>CAZBEN010000052.1:0-7327 GCA_964490955.1 uncultured Zetaproteobacteria bacterium
GCAACAATCGCCGTGTTCTGGAAAACTGTCCCTGCTGTCGCCCTGCCAGCATTCCCAGGGCAGAGAAGGCGCCGCTGGCAACCGGAAAAATCACCTTGTCCATACCCAGTTTCTCAGCCAGTGCACAGGCATGCAAGCCGCCTGCTCCACCAAAACAAAGCAGGGAGAACTTAACCGGATTTACACCTCGCTCAACCGATACCACACGCAATGCAGCGGCCATATGTTCTTCAGCAATACGAACTACGGCCTCTGCTGCCTGCATCCCCGTCAATCCTATTTTCCTGCCAAATATCTCAAAAGCCTGTCTGGCAGCAGCAAAATCCAACGACATGCTTCCACCCAGTTTTGCCACTGCAGGAATACGGCCAATTAACAGGTTTGCATCGGTAACCGTCGGCAAGCTACCACCAAGTCCGTAACAGGCTGGCCCCGGTTGAGCTCCGGCTGATTCAGGCCCGACCTGCGGTAAACCGGCCGCATCGATCCAGCCCAGCGAGCCGCCGCCTGCACCGATGGTATGGATATCCAGCATAGCCAGCGCCACAGGAATACCGGCGACAGTACCTTCTGTAGTCATGGCCGGTGAACCATCCAGTAATGCAACATCAGTGCTGGTACCACCCATATCAAACGTTATCATCTTTTTCACGCCTGTCTGGCGGCCAATCTCCTGGGCTGCAACCAGACCCCCGGCCGGGCCGGACAAGATCAAACGCACAGCCTGCTCTCCTGCGGTTTCGGCATTCATCACACCACCGGCCGAATGCATGACAAACAAATGTTTGGGCACAAGCTTATTCTCCAACCTTCTGAGATAACGTTGCACCAACGGGCCGACATAGGCATTGAGAAATGTTGTCGCGCCGCGTTCATATTCCCGATATTCCGGCAATATCTGATGGGACAGTGAAATAAATACATCCGGACGTATTCTCTCTGCCAAAAACTGTTCATGAACAGGATTAAGAAAAGAGAACATCAGACAAACAGCTACGGCATCATAACCGCCCTGCTCAAGTTTCCGATTCAAAATATCCCCGGCATTCGAATCCACCGGCACCAATTCCTGTCCATCTGCACTCAGACGGCAGGGAATCCCCATGCAGTCGTCATGGCTGATCCACGCAACCTTCGGCGCAGGTGTCAGATCATATAATTTTTCCCGAGTTTGCCTGCCAATGATCAACACATTTTCCAGACCGCTATTGGTCACAAACAGGGTACGCACACCTTTGTGTTCCAGAATGGCATTGGTAGCCACTGTCGAGCCGTGAACAAGATGAAGCGCTGAAGCATCCAGCCCGAGATAACGAATCCCCTGGTCAATGGCCTGCGATGGATCATCCGGCGTGGACAACACCTTGTGAAAGCGCAGCCCATACCCGTCAAACAGCACAAAATCAGTGAATGTACCACCCGTATCCACACCCAAAAACATGGCACGATAGTAGCCTTTTCTGATAGATTTGCAGCGTCTGAAACAAAGTGTGATCCAGAGCACAGTTGCAGAAATACCGGACGTTACCGTTCCAGCACGCAATAAACTTGACGGAGCATTGAATGAAACTACGAATATTTGCTGCCATTACGGTGCTTTTTCTGGGATTTACAGGCACATCTCAAGCAGATGAAACCGTTGCCATCAAGGCCGGGTTCATGGTGCTCTCACCCTCGGGTGATTTTGGCGTCACCGTAAACAATGTCGGCACCCGAATCGATCTGGAAAAAGACCTGAATTTCGGTAACAGTTCACAACCTGTTGGAGAAATTAACCTCAACCTGGGCGACTCCAGACTTTCATTTGCTTTCACCCCACTGAGTTTTAGCGGCCAGGGCCTATTGACACGAACCATCAATTATAACGGTAACACATTCGCCGCCGGTACAACCGCCAGTAGTGAATTCAAAGCCGACCTGTACGATTTAAACTACACTTATTTTATGATTAATATGGATGATTTGCCATCGCGTTTCCAGTTGGGGCTGGAAGCATCGGTCAAAATTTTCAATGTCAAAACTAAAATGTCCGGTGGCACAATTAGCACCTCAAAAAATGCCACACTTGCCATCCCAACAGCAGGTTTACGCGGCCGAGTGGCGCTGGCTGACTTTATTGGCTTGACCGGACATTTCAGCTATCTGGGCTATGCAGGCAACTTTTTCACCGATGCAGATGTTCAGCTTGAATTTTCCCCATTGCCGTTATTAGGCATCAATGCGGGTTATCGCTATATCAAAGTCAAACTCGATACCAACAACCTTCTGGCGGATGCTACTTTCAAGGGCCCCTTTGTCGGCTTGTTTTTCCGTTTCTGATATTTTCCGAACCGACTAAAATAATCACAAGAAAATATAAGGCCGGATCAATGATCCGGCCTTATATCTGTAACTTGATGATTAATAACTTTTGCGGAATTTGGTCGCATGGCATTTCGGACAAGGAGGCACGCGGCCTGTCTTTTTGAAATGCAATTCGTGTTCGCAAGCCACGCAGGTCAAAGTGCCGGCACTGGTAACTTCGCCGGAACGACAGGAAATGGCTTTCTGAGTTTTTTCAGCCACAGATGACAAGGCACTGCCGGCCATATTCAGCAAAGATGACAATGATGCCATCGCACCGGCACTTACACGTGATGGATTAAGCTTCTCTTTCGCTTCATGGCGCATTGAATCTGCCATTTGAGACAGATCGCGTTCCATGAACGCCTTCAAATTCTTACCCTGTTCTTCAGAAAAGGCTCCGGCAGTGGTCAGTTGCTGGCGTGCCTTTTCCATAGCAACGGCTGCAAATTCGGCGCTTTTTTCTGCCCCGGCTTCGAACAATTCCCTGAACTTTGCAGCCAGTTCATCATACTGATCCGCTGCTCTATCCGCGTCTTCCGCACTTGCATCCATATGTGCAACTACTGTTTCCCCGAATTCGGATGTCGAAAGTTTGGTCGCCCCTTCCATCAAACGATGAAAATCATAAGTAACCATTTTGGCTGCAATCGCCCCGTTAATACCCTTCACGACCAAATCCGCTGCTTCTGTCCAGCCCATATAACGCAGCATCATTTCACCGGACAACGTCATGGATGACGGGTTAACCATATTTTTACCGGCATATTTCGGTGCCGTACCATGGGTTGCTTCAAACACTGCATGACCACTGATGTAGTTAATATTGGCGCCCGGTGCAATTCCTATACCACCAACCTGAGCTGCCAACGCATCGGAAAGGTAGTCACCATTGAGATTCAGTGTGGCAATAACATCAAACTCACCGGGTCGTGTCAGCACCTGCTGCAAAGCAATATCGGCAATGGCATCTTTAATCACAATACCATTCGGTAATTTACACCATGGCCCGCCATCAATCTCCTCGGCACCGAATTCGGACTTCGCCAGTTCATAACCCCAATTGCGAAAACCACCCTCGGTGAACTTCATGATGTTACCCTTGTGTACCAGCGTTACACTCTTCAGCCCATTATCGATAGCATACTGGATGGCCGCACGCACCAGACGCTCGGTACCTTCCCGCGAAACCGGCTTGATACCGATACCGGAACTGTCAGGAAAACGAATTTTCGTCACGCCCATTTCATTTTGCAGGAAATCAATCACTTTTTTCACTTCATCACTGCCCGCAGCCCATTCGATACCGGCATAGATATCCTCTGTATTTTCACGGAAGATGGCCATATCAACCAGTTCGGGTTGCTTCACCGGCGATGGTACACCGGTAAAATGTTTAACCGGACGCAGGCAAACATAAAGATCCAGCGTCTGGCGGATAGCCACATTCAACGAACCCATGCCGCCGCCGATCGGCGTAGTCAGAGGTCCTTTCAGTCCAACGAGGTATTCACGCATTGCTTCCAGCGATTCCTGCGGCAGCCATGCATCATCAGTCTGGCCATAGAGATTCCACGCTTTCTCACCAGCAAATACTTCCATCCAGGAAATACTGCGCTGGCCGCAGTAAGCCTTTTCAACAGCGGCATCGAGAATAGCGCGGGTCGCTTTCCAGATATCGGGTCCAATCCCGTCCCCTTCAATAAAAGTCACGACGGGATGATTGGAAACCTGAAGCTTTCCATTCTCACCCATCGTAATTTTGTCACCGCTTTCCGGCACGCGTATGTGTTCAAATGCCATGATAAACCTCGTTTGTCAGGATTGTATTATTTGGATTTTTTTGGATGTGTACTCAGTTTGATGCGGGCTGCTTCCTGCGCATTACGCTTGGCTTCCAGCGCTTTGCTGAGAGCCATATCATAACGCTCAGCACGAATCGCCTCAGCAGCTTCATCCAGTGCTTTTTCAGCACTGTTCAGATAGGTGTCTGCCCTACTCTGGTGGCCAGGCAACTCATGCGCTATTTTAATCGCAGAGCGTGCATTAGACATTTCCTGCACAGGCGGTTTCAGTGCGCAGGAAGTCAACATGATCAGCAGAAAAAACAGAGTCCGTTTCACAGATTGCATATTCTTCCGTTTTTCATCTGGTGTCAACGCAGTTTGAAATCATATGATGAGCCGAATAATTGAATATCATGTATTCTCTTGAATCACCCTGCGTTTTCGCAACCCGAGTTCTTTCCACTGCTCATCAGCCACCTCACCAGGTGCTTCGGACATTGGATCAACTGCTTTTTGAGTCTTGGGAAATGCAATGACATCCCGAATAGAAACCACATCGGCCATTAAAGCCAATACGCGATCCAGGCCGAAAGCCAGACCTCCATGCGGCGGTGCACCATAGGTAAGCGCCTTGATCAAAAAACCGAATTTAGCTTGTGCTTCTTCATCGGAGATATTAAGCGTCTTAAATACTCGCGCCTGTGTTTCAGGATTGTGGATACGAATCGAGCCTCCACCGATCTCGGTACCGTTCCAGACCAGATCATAAGCTTGCGAACGCATATTCAACGGATCAGTTTCAAATTTATCCATATCCTCTGCATACGGTGCCGTAAACGGGTGATGCAGTGCTTCAGGACGTTTCTCTTCTGCATTCCAGGCAAACATAGGGAAATCAACCACCCAAACAAAACGATGGTCACCTTCAGCAATAAGGTTCAGATCATGACCAAGTTTGACACGGAGATGACCCAGGGCATCATTAACCACCGTACCGTCGCCCGCGCCGAAAAACAGTAAATCACCATTTTCCGTCTCAGTTGTTTCCAGCATATCTTTTAACACATCTTCCGGCAGAAATTTTACAATCGGCGATTGCAAGCCACCCGGCAAATTATCCTTGTCATTAACCTTGATCCAGGCCAGGCCTCTGGCTCCATAGATAGACACAAATTTGGTATAATCATCAATCTGCTTACGCGACAACGATGATGCACCGCCTGGCACACGCAACACTTTGACCAATCCGCCTTTTTCAGCCGGATCGCGAAATACCTTGAATTCCACCCGCTTCATCAGTTCTGTGATATTGACCAGTTCCAGGCCGAAACGAATATCGGGGCGATCCAGCCCGTATTTATCCAAGGCCTCCGCATAGGTGATACGCGGGAACACTTCCGGCAGGTGGATTCCGACACCGGCATCAAACATGGCGCGCAGCAACCCCTCGGCAACGCCCATCACATCGTCTTGACTTACAAAGGACAATTCAATATCTACCTGGGTAAATTCAGGCTGGCGATCGGCGCGCAAATCCTCATCGCGGAAACAACGGGCAATCTGGAAATAGCGATCCATACCGGCCACCATCAATAACTGCTTAAAAATTTGCGGGCTTTGAGGCAATGCGTAAAATGAGCCAGGATAAACCCTTGATGGAACAAGATAATCCCTCGCACCTTCAGGTGTGGATTTATTCAGAATCGGAGTTTCAATTTCAAGAAACTGCTGGCTGTCGAGGTAGTTACGGGCGGCATGGGTAACACGATGGCGCAATTGCATAAATGCCTGCATTTTAGGACGGCGCAAATCCAGATAACGATATTCAAGCCTGACCTGTTCGGATGTGTCACAGTCATCCTCAACCATGAATGGCGGCGTTTCAGAACGGTTGAGCACGGTAATTTCCGATGCTTTTACTTCAATTTCACCGGTCGGAAGTTTTTCATTGATGGTTTCTTCCGAACGGGCAATCACTTCACCCGCCACCTCGATGACATCCTGCTGCCGCATTGAATGAGCCAGCTTGTGCAGGTCAGCTGTATCCGGATGTGCCACAATCTGCACCAGCCCGGAACGATCACGCACATCCAGAAAGATAACACCGCCATGATCGCGGTTGGTCTGAACCCAGCCATTCAGGCGCACCTGCTGCCCGATATGCATGGATCTGAAGTCTCCGCAATGCGTGCGTGGTAACATCGTTGTCTACCTCCGTTATAAAGCTGTAAAAAGGCCGCGCACACTAGCGCTACCTATCCATTCAGGCAAAGAAAGAAAAAGAAAAATATCAGATACTTTTGACCACGAAACACAAAGAAAAAAATTTAACCGCATTCAGGAGCGATAAGCGGTTTCTCCAGCAATGAATACTTTTTTCATCGCCCACATACGAAATTTTGCGCCGGTACGGTCAGAGCGGGTCATATTGGCACGTTTCAGGCTAGCCCCCCGAAAGTCAGCATCCCGAAGATTGGCATACGAAAGATCGGATTCATTCAACACCGCACCACGCAAATCCGCGCCTTGCAGATTACAACCTTTGAGGTTGGCAAAACGAAGTTTGGCATTTCTTAAATCCTGACCGGACAAATCCATGCCGGACAGGTTCATCGCAGTCAGACTCCAGCCACTTCGGATACGAGACAGCAAGCGATTTAGATCAATGCGCGCGCCTGCCTGTTCGGTGCCCACCATGGAAGTACCCTCGAGATTGGCGTCGCAAAGATTGGCTCCGGAAAGATCAGCCCCGTCGAACACACAATTGCTCAGATCGGCCCCCGAAAAATCAGCGCCTCTCAAATCCTGATTGGAAAAATCCAGACCGGACAGGTTTTCTCCAGCCAGACTTTTTCCCGCCCTGATTGCATCAATTACTTCTGAAACTGTCATGACCCCTCCTGAAAACAGCAGTGATGGTAAAATCTTGCCGGAAAATCGCAAGCAGTATTCTTGCCTATGCTCCCCAATACCCATTTCTGGCCAGTTTCGATTACTCGTTCGAGTCCTGTTAGTTCCCCGATCCGGACAAATCTGGGCACCATTGGAATGAGGTGATTCAAATCAATTTCTGACAGGCTGTTTCCGGCCACAAACAGTCATTCATCGAACTGAATTAGAGTGAGTCCAGCGGGCTGACGACAGCGCAGAGGTTCTGTTGTAACACATGAGTATAGATTTCCGTGGTTTTCACATCG
>CAZBEN010000053.1:0-7259 GCA_964490955.1 uncultured Zetaproteobacteria bacterium
CCGCCGTAATCCCTGCAACGCGGGCCATGACATACGCCGACCACCACCTGTTTGCTCATGAAGCCTTTCTGGCTTCCCTTTCACGCCTGCCGGGACGTCTGCCGCGAGCGCTGCGCGGTTTGCGTGGCGAATGCGGGTTGTGCCGGCGGTGTTCGGGTCTGCCACGCTGCTGTTCGGGCTGCGCCTGCAGTTCATCTTCCGGTCGCGGTTCAAAACCTGCAACCAACGCTGATGGAATCGACTTTTTCATTAAGCGCTCGATACCGCGCAGTAATTTATCTTCTTCTCCGCAGACCAGAGACAGCGCTTCGCCCGTACGTCCGGCCCGACCGGTTCGGCCAATGCGGTGGATGTAATCTTCAGCGACATGCGGCAACTCAAAATTGACCACATGCGGGAGTTGGTCAATATCCAGGCCGCGCGCTGCGATATCGGTAGCGACCAGCACGCGGATACCGCCTTTCTTGAAGCTCGCCAACGCTTTGGTGCGCGCCGTCTGGCTCTTGTTGCCATGAATAGCGGCAGCCTGAATACCGTCGGACTCCAGCTGCTTGGTTAAACGGTTCGCACCATGTTTGGTTTTGGTAAATACCAGCACCTGCTGCCAGTTCCCCTCGGAAATCAGATGCGATAACAATGCCCGCTTCTTCGATTTACTGACCGGGTGAACGACCTGCGTGACCTGATGGGTGGCTTCGTTACGCGCCACCTCGACAAATACCGGCGAGTTCAGAAAGCCGCTGGCCAGTTGTTTGATCTCTTTTGAAAACGTAGCCGAAAACAACAGGTTCTGGCGTTGCCGTGGCAGCAATTTCAAGACACGGCGAATATCGTGAATAAAGCCCATATCAAGCATGCGATCGGCTTCATCAAGCACGAAAAATTCAATTTTGGACAGATCTACCTTGCGCTGGTTGGCCAGATCCAGCAAACGCCCCGGCGTAGCCACCAGAATATCGACGCCACGTTTCAATTTTTCAATCTGCGGGTTGATGCCCACACCGCCGAATACCACGGTGGAGCGTAACGGCAGGTATTTACCGTAAGTCGAAACGCTTTCACCAATCTGCGCCGCCAGCTCACGCGTCGGCGTCAATACCAGCGCCCGCACCGGGCGCTGATGGTGGCGCTCGACATGGTTTTTCTGCATCAAATGCAACATCGGCAGCGTAAAACCGGCGGTCTTGCCGGTGCCGGTCTGGGCTCCGGCCAAAATATCGTGGCCTTCCAGTACTTCCGGGATGGATTTTTCCTGTACCGGTGTCGGGGTTGTATATCCCTGATCATTGACCGCACGCAGGAGTTCGGCTGATAAGCCGAGTTGATCGAATTTCATTTATTTATATTCCAGTTGCACCCGAACATGGCCTGTTCACACAAAGACTCACTGAAATGATGGGTGCTGTTTTAGTTTCCGAATCGCCGGACATCAGTGACTGACCGGGCAGACGAAGGGAATGAAATATCCCTTCAGGAGATGCGCACCCTGACCATTTCCGTGTAAACCGCAACCAGTAGAAACCCGCCCCATTGCTGCGTAGTGTGGCGCTGATGCAAAATGATACTGCTACACACACCCTGTTCCGCTTGATTAACGATGCTCATACGCCACTGGGCGATGTCTTTTTCGGCACCGTCACCGGCCTCGGCGATGGGCTGGTGGTTTCGCTGCTGTGTTCGTTATTGATGCTGTTTCGTTTGCGCCTCGGTATTGCGTCTGTACTGGCTTATCTTGTCTCGGGCCTGATGGCGCAAATGTTGAAACGGTTGTTCGATATGCCCCGCCCGCCCGCCGTACTCGATCATGTGCATGTGCTCGGGCATACGCTCACGTCCCACAGTTTCCCGTCCGGCCATGCCACTTCCGATGGCGTCATGGTATTGCTGGCTTTTTTGATCTGGTCGCGCAGAGACTGGCGCAGCTGGAGCATGGCAACCCTGTTTGCGCTGGCTGCCATCGGGCGCATTTATGTCGGTGTACATTTCCCCCTCGATGTGGCTGTCGGGCTGGTAATCGGCACAGGAACGATGTGGCTATTCTGGCGCTGGTCGGCGGCATGGCCGATCGCAACATGGGAACAATCAGCCTGGGCATGGAAGATTCCCGGCTTCCTCGTGGCAGTGCAAGCGGCGGTACTGGGACTGGGTTATCATGTGCAACCATCGACAGCCGGTGCATTGACGCTCATCATGCCGGTGGTGTCGCTATTAATTCTTATGCAGGTTTGGAAAGAAAAACTTGGAAATGGACAACAGGAGAAGGGATAACTTGGCCGACGACCATGAAATGCGGGTTCACTTTGAACTACTGGAACAACCCGACCGAGTGGAGGGAATCGCCCGCCTGCTGCTCAGGCGCGGGCGTTTGACCCCGCATGCATTGATTCTTTGTCCCGATGCCGGCTTTGCCGCCCAGCTTGATGAACGGTTGTGGACGATTCATACCGAATCTTTTCTGGCTCACGGCATAGCTAAGGCCAATGAAAGCAAAAACACCGACCACCCGATTCTGCTGTCTACCGTCATCCTGCACGATAATCAGCCTGAAGTACTGATTAATGGCGGCATGGAAATCCCGCCGGATGTGTCCGGATTTTCACATATCGTGGATTTTGTCGATGGCTGGGATGAATCCCTCAAACAGGCTGCTCGCGAACGTTTCCGTACTTATCGTCAGATGGGTCTGGAGCCAACCTATCTCGGGGGTCAATCATGATGGATGAACGCAGGGCCTTTTTTCGTCACCCGGCCACAGCACCTATTCAGGTGTTCCCGCAACAAAAAGTTCTTCACATGGCGATGCGTGATATCAGTGGTGGCGGCCTTGCATTCAAAAGCAATGTATTTCTGGAAGAGGGGAAAGTGCTGAAAATCCGGATTCCACATGTAAAGCCCCCGTTCGAAGCACCCTGTGTCGTACGCTGGCGACGCAGACTTGATGATGACAACTATTTTGAAATTGGTGTGATGTTTCTTGATGAACAAACCCGATTTCGCGTACGCATGGTCGAACAGATCTGTTATATCATGCAGTACCGCCAACAGCTTGCTGAAAAAGGACGGCACCTGACATTTGAAGAAGCTGCGAAAGAATGGGTTGATATGAATGCAGCCAATTTCGGGAAATGTTAATACCACATCCGCACTTCTCACCATCAACATTTGCCTTTCTTGAGGAACTGGCGGCCAATAACAACCGAGACTGGTTTTCCGATCATAAGCAGCGTTACGATGATGCAGTAAGGGCACCGGCACTGGCATTTATTGAAGCAGTAGGAGAACAACTGCCCGGGTTTGCACCCCGCTTTCTCGCCGATAACAGAAAAACAGGCGGCTCACTGATGCGGGTATACCGCGATACCCGCTTTTCCAGAGATAAAACACCGTATAAAACCAATATCGGCATCCAGTTTCGCCATGAAGCAGGCAAAGATGTACATGCTCCGGGTTATTATGTGCATATCAGCGCAACGGAATGTTTTGTCGGTGTCGGTATCTGGCATCCACCATCGGATGCGCTGAAAAAAATTCGCACAGCCATCGTCGAAAAGCCGGGCACCTGGTCAGAAACCCGTGAAAACGAGCAATTCATACGCTGGTTTTCCCTGTCCGGCAGCAGCCTGAAAACCGCACCACGCGGCTTCGACAAAGCCCATCCGCTGCTTGATGACCTCAAACGCAAAGACTTCATCGGCATTGCCCATCTGCCGCCGGCGCTGGTCGAGCAAGACGATTTCAGCGATATCGTCTGTGATTATTTTGCTGTCAGCACTCCGTTTATGCGTTTTCTTTGTACTGCTTTACGCCTGCCGTTTTGAGCATTTCCTGTCATTTGATTCTTTCTATTCACAGCGGATACTGCATAAAACAACCTTTACCAGATCAGTATTACTTGGCCAGCCATTGCACTCGGCCATCACATCGGAAATAATCTGCGACCATGTTCGCAACCCGTATTACACACATGTCCGTTCGTGCAAAAAGGAAAAACTGAAAAATGACCTCAACGATTTTGTTTTTTGCTTCCGGTCTGCTGACGCTGCTGAGTGCTATCATCATCTGGCGCAATGCCCTGCAAGGTAATACTGCGCAAAATCCGACCAACAGTATTGCCGGCATCCTGGCGATTGCGATCACACTTAATATCTGGGCTATTCATCTGCTAGGTTCAATGACTGCCGGTGGCATCAATTTTACATTAGCTACCAGTACGGCGATCATGACCTTGCTTGTACAGCTCATATACAGCATCGGTATTTTACGCCATGGTATTCAGGGACTGGGTCTGTTTTTACTGCCGGCGATAGCCATCCCGTTATTTCTCATTCCTCTGCTGCCGGAAGCACATGCACCCAACTGGGTACACACATCGTCCCTGCTGGAAACCAGTCACCTGCTGATCTCCATGCTTGCCTATGCCATTCTGACACTGGCTGCTATTCATGCTGTCATGCAAATTATGCTGGATCGAGCACTAAAGAAAAAACGGCTATCCATGCTTATTCAGGCACTGCCGGCACTGGTGGATATTGAACGTCATATGTTTGCCCAGGTAAAGATTGCCACGCTCCTGATTGGTATCAGTATTTTAACCGGGCTGATATGGCAATGGATTGCGTACCAGCATTTTGCCCTGCTTAATCACAAGGTATTACTGGCACTGTTTTCCTTCGGCGTTCTGATGTTGCTGCAGATTAAGCGTCGTCGCGCCAGTTGGACCACACGTATTGCCAGTCGAATGGTACTGACCGCTTACGGTCTGCTGATTCTGGCCTATTTCGGCGTCAAACTGATTCATTCCCTGTTAAACTAAAGCCGAATATTCACATGGACAATCACCTTACGCATGGACATTAACGGGTTTCCGTTTTCATTTGCCATAGGAGCACTGCTTTTCCTGCTATTGCTTTCGGCATTCTTTTCCGGCTCCGAAACAGCCCTGACCCGTGCCCGCAGGGCAAGCCTGCGTGCTCGTAGTGAACAGGGCAGCAAAGGTTCAAAAAAAGCCGAGGCCATGCTGGAGCAACCGGAACGTATGCTCTCGACCATTCTGCTAGGCAACAATTTCGTCAATATTTTTGCATCCGCACTGGCCACAGCACTGTTTGTCGAACATTTTGGTCAGGCTGGCATCATCTATGCCACCATCGCCATGACTGCCGTCGTATTGATTTTCGCCGAAATTCTTCCCAAAACCATTGCCGTCGCGCATGCTGAAAGCATCGCCTGCAAGGTAGCCGGGCCCATGCATACGATACAGACTCTGCTGGCACCACTGGTCACCATACTGATGAGTATCATCACCCTGCTTAAACGCCTGTTGCGTGTGCCGGAACAAACGGAAACACCACTTACGCACAAAGAGCTGGCCAGCATGATTGATATCAGCGCTGAAACCGGCGTGCTGGATCAGGCCAGAGAGCAAATGCTCAACAGCAGCCTGACCCTGCATGAGATTGCCGTAAAAGCAGTCATGACACCGCGCAAACAAATGCACATGCTGGATGGATCACGAAGTGTTGCCGAATGCCTGAAACAGGCCTCTACGGAACCTCACTCACGCCATCCGGTATTTCTGGGCAAAACCGACAACCTGATTGGCATTATCCATCTCAGGGACTTGCTCAAACTTAAAAACTCTTCTGAGCGACTATGCGATGCCATGATCTGGAAAAGCCCGCCGTACATTCCGAGCACAAAAAACACGCTGGCGCAATTGTTCGATTTTCAGGCCAATCACCAACATATGGCTATCATTGTGGACGAATTCGGCGACATTGAAGGCCTGATTACGCTGGAAGATATCATTGAGGAAATTGTCGGCGAAATCCGCGATGAATCAGATATCCCGCCACAGATCGAAATGTGGCCGCAACCCGATGGTTCGCTGGTCACTGCCGCGACTGTTGCCCTGCATGATATCAACCAGGCAATGGATGCCGAACTGCCGGAAGAAAGTGCCACCACGATCGGCGGCCTGATTGTGCATATTCTGGGCGATATTCCCGAAGGCCGTCTGTGCATGTCGATCGGTGATCTTCAGGTGGAAGTGCTAAGCGTGAAACGTGACTGGATTCAACGCGTACGACTGAGTCCGACCAAAAAAGAACCCGTATAAAATGAGGTGCTGATTACAAGGCATCCTGCCTGTAATCAGTGCGTCGTGGGCTTGCACGGAAGCCCTGCAACATTCACTTCATTCAATCAGACTATTCAGACCCGCCCTGAAATCAGGAAATTTTAATTCCGGTAACAATTCCCGATGTAATAACCGGTTGGATATCCGTTTATTGTCCCGGAAAAAGTCCAGTGCCGCCGCTGGTAAAAGCGCTTCCCCTTCCGTTTCAGATAACAGTTCCGGAGCCGGCGCGCCGATCATTTGCGCCAGTTCCACCACATAATCGGCATGCGGTAGCGGCAGGTCGTCTGCAAAATTCACAATACGCCCGATCCGTGGCTGTTGCATTGCCACCATCAGTCCGGCCACAATATCATCGACATGAATGCGGCTGGAATAATGCGGCGGTTGCCACTGCACGGCCTTGTAACCGCCCGTTCTCAAACGCCCCAGTATATTACGCTCCGGCCCGTAGATACCCGCCAGCCGAAAGACTTCTGCGGGCAACCCTGATTGTAGCCAGGCCTGCTCCGCCTTCAATCGTTCCGAGCCACGCGCACTCGAAGGTCGGCACGGATACGACTCATCCACCCATGCACCCCCTGCATCGCCATAAACGCCAGTGGTGGAAAGATAGCCTGCCCATCCAACTGAAGAAAATTTCGGGGCCAGTTCCGGCAACCATAATGTTTGGGATGCATGCATCCCCTGTTCATCACGCGTGAGCGGAATCGAATCCAGCACGGCATCGACCGATGCCAGCCATGCATTCGGAATATCTTTTGGCGATGCCGCCAGCACAACCTCAAGGCCTTTTACCTGAAGTGTCTCCGCCCGCTCCCTGCTGCGAGTTGTTCCGATCACCCGAATACCCTCGGCCATGCAGGCTTCGGCCAGTTTCTCACCCACATAGCCGCAACCGAGAATGAGCAGCGACCGGATCAAAGCAAATCCAGCGGTGATATCACCGCATCCATATTCTGCTGCAGCACATGCGTGTAAATCTCCGTGGTTTTCACATCGGCATGGCCAAGCAGCTTCTGCACCACCCGAATATTGGTGCCTGATTCGAGTAGATGCGTGGCAAATGAATGCCGCAGCGTATGGGTTGTCACGCGCTTGTTCGTCCCGATCTTTCTTG
>CAZBEN010000054.1:0-7156 GCA_964490955.1 uncultured Zetaproteobacteria bacterium
TTGAAAGATGCGGTCAACGAGGCACTGCGCAACTGGGTGGCAACCTGTGAAAACACATTTTATATCTTTGGCACGGCGGCCGGACCACATCCTTATCCCTTGCTGGTACGCCAGTTTCACACCGTGATTGGTCAGGAAGCACGGGCACAGATTCTGAAACAGACCGGCAGATTGCCTGATGTCGCTGTAGCCTGTGTCGGTGGAGGCTCCAATGCGATGGGACTGTTGCACCCGTTCCGCGATGACGCCTCGGTCAGGCTGGTCGCTGTGGAAGCTGCCGGGTATGGGCTATCTACCGGCAAACATGCCGCATCACTGGCGGCAGGAACAGCCGGTATTCTGCATGGTAATCTGACATTTTTACTGGAAGATGAAGAAGGGCAAGTGATGGGAACACACAGTATTTCTGCCGGACTTGATTATCCCGGTGTCGGGCCGGAACTTGCATTCATGCTGGAGGAGGGCCGCCTCCAACTGGATGCAGCCACTGATGATGAAGCACTGGAAGCACTGCAATTGCTGACCCGCAGCGAAGGTATCATTCCGGCGCTCGAATCCAGCCATGCACTGGCTGCCGGCGGCCGAATTGCCAAAACAATGGATACTGACCAGATCGTACTGATCAACCTCTCAGGTCGTGGTGACAAGGATATGAACACCGTATTCAAACATCTGGGCTGGCTGGAGAATGAATCATGAATATACGATTATCCAAAGTGTTCGAGCGCTGCAAGCAGGAAGGGCATGCAGCGCTGGTTGGCTATCTGACAGCTGGTGACCCCGATATTGCCACCAGCAGGGAGCTGCTGCAGGCGTTGGCGGATCAAACCGATATTCTGGAAATTGGCATGCCCTTTTCTGACCCTATGGCTGACGGGCCGGTTATTCAGGCCGCCAGCGAACGTGCCCTGGAAGCTGGCGTGCATATCGACGATGTTTTTGCGCTAACCAAATCCATACGCGAAACCCATCCTGATCTTGGCATTGTACTGATGGGCTATGCCAATGTACCCTACGCCATGGGGTTTGAAATGTTCGCTGAAAAAGCACAAGATGCCGGCGCTGATGCCGTCCTGATTGTAGATATTCCGCCGGAAGAAGGGCATATCTGCGATGCAGCACTGAAAAAACATGATCTGGATCGTATTCTGCTGCTATCGCCCACATCAACGGACGAACGCATCCGACTGACCAGTGAAAGCGGTAGCGGCTTTATTTATTATGTGTCGCTGACCGGTATTACCGGAGCAGATATGGGTGACATTGATCTCATTCGCAACAAAGTGGCACATATTCAAAGTATGAGCGATATGCCTGTATGTGTTGGTTTTGGCATTAAAACACCCGGGCAGGCGACTCAGGTAGCACAGTTTGCTGATGGTGTTGTTGTTGGCAGTCATTTCGTTTCCCGCATCAGCGAAGCGGAGAGTAACGATACTATCCTTGCCACATTAACGCATTCTGCCAGTAATATGCGTAAGGCGGTGAGCTCAGTTTCGGCAGGAGCCAGAGCATGAGGATCAAGGTGCTGGGCTGTTACGGCGGACAACTGCTCGGCTTTCGCCTGACATCACTTCTGGTTAATGATTCCATACTGCTCGATGCCGGCTCCCCTACAGAAACATTATCACTGGAAGAACAGCACGATATTCAACATATATGCCTCTCCCATATCCATCTGGATCATATCAAGGATATCGCTTTTCTTGCCGATAACCGTTCAATCAAACGCCTGGGTGGAAATGTGGACAACAGAACCATTACCATTCACAGCCTGCCTGAAAGCAACCGGATACTTAAAAAACATTTTCTCAACGATCTGATCTGGCCCGATTTTACCCAAATACCCAATGCTGGAGACCCCATCCTCAGACTCAATGATATCGAGGCGGAAAAACCTTTTGAGATCGATGGCGTTCGTATCACTGCAATCGAAGTCAATCATCCTGTCCCCTGCACGGGTTTTTTAGTCGAACAGGATAATATGCAGGTGATTTATACTGCCGACACCGGTAATACCGATCGCATCTGGGAAGTGGCTAATGAACAACCGAACCTGAAGGGCATTATCATGGATTGTTCATTTCCCAACGAGTACCAATACCTGGCTGACCTTAGTGGCCACCTTACCCCGAAGGGGATGATGGAAGACCTGCAAAAATTTGAACAGCTTGGAAATGTGCCTGTCTATCTTTACCATATGAAACCGGAAACACTGAATATCATCACTGCCGAAGTTGAAGCACTGAATGTTCGTCACCTGCGTATGCTAACACAGGTTGATGAATTATTGTTTTAAATGAACACAAACAAGGGGCGGATTTTTCCACCCCGAAATATTATTCCATCTTACGAAGTGGAAAAATTCATACCCGTCAGGGAAAGAGGTCTGCCGATTTATGAGCTGGTTTACACGCCTGATTGAAACACCAAAGAATATCCTGAAATCCGGTGATTCCGGTTCGCCGGAAGGCTTATGGGTGAAATGCCCGAACTGCTCCGAAGCAATATATAATAAGGAACTGGATCGCAGTGGCATGGTGTGCTCAAAATGCGACCACCATTTGCGCATGTCTGCTGCTCAGCGTGCCGAACTGCTATTCGACCCGGACAGCTTTGATGAGTCTGATACCGAGCTGCGCTCTCAGGACCCGTTAAACTTCAAGGATAAAAAGAAATATAAAGACCGCACCAGAGATGCTGCCAAAAAGGCAGGGCCGGAGGATGCCATTCGCAATTACCTGGGCGATATTCAGGGGCGCACCGTATCTGCATCCATTTTCGAATTTGGTTATATGGGCGGCAGCATGGGTTCCGTAGCCGGTGAAAAGATTGTTCGCGGCATGGAACATGCACTGGAACGCCATTGTCCCTACCTGCTGGTGACCGCATCCGGTGGCGCTCGCATGCAGGAAGGTGTTTTGTCGCTGATGCAGATGGCCAAAACATCGTCCACCGTCAACCAGCTCAATGCAGCACGCCTGCCCTTTATCTGCCTGTTGACCGACCCGACCATGGGTGGCGTTTCCGCCTCGGTTGCATGGCTTGGTGATATTATTATTGCCGAACCGAAAGCCCTGATCGGTTTTGCCGGTCCGCGCGTCATTCAGGAAACCGTAGGGCAAAAATTGCCTGAAGGTTTCCAGCGTTCCGAGTTTCTGCTCGAACACGGCCTGATTGATGCCGTTGTGGATCGCCGGGAACTGCGCAGTTACCTTGGCAATTTGTTGACACACATGAGCGATCGACCCTACCGCCAAAACAACTAGACTCTGTTCCACCTGTCTGACCGTAGCACTAAAACTATTTTTGTGGGTGGCAAGGCATTTCAATCGTAATGTCTGTCCTAATCCACAAATGGCCCGTGCTGATAGATCGGCTCGTTGTGCGGACTGCCAAAGCACCACATCAGACGGGATGCGTGTGCGCTCAGAACATTTGTGATGACGATATCATCCACACATGCGGCCTGCCCGGATTCAAGCGTTAAGCCATTTATTTCGACGCTGCCATCCACAACATAGATCAAGCCTCTGGCTCCAGCTGCAATCTGACGCTCCAGACTGCTACCCTGCTGCATCTGAACATCCAGATATTCCACTTCGGTGTGCAGACTGATTGCACCGTTTTTGCCGACAATCGTACGAATCGTAACGCCATCATGATCCACTTCCGAAATCATATCAGCCTGTGATTGCTGGTAGGCCGGTTCAATTGATTTCAGTCGTTTGGGCAGATTGATCCACAGCTGAATACCGTGAGCCCGGCCATCCGGAAATTCGGAATGCGCCATGCCCCGGCCTGCCGTAAAGCGCTGTGCCCCTCCGGCATGGACAACGCCTTTATTCCCGAGGTTATCCGTGTGATGCATACCCCCATCGAACAAATAGGTGATTGCTTCAAAACCACGATGCGGATGATCAGGAAAGCCACCGCCACTGATATCAAAATGATCCCATAACACAAACGGATCGTAGTTACGCAGACCATGCACCGGCATCAGTCGTTTGACGGAAACACCATCCCCTTCGGGCACGTTGATAGCGGGATGAATGGTGATGCTCATGATGAAAACCCCTCGATATCGTTCGGGTTTGTAAAACCTGAATATCTCACGCCCGATAACAGAGCCAAATCGTGATGCCATGTTGCCAGATCGTTTTTACTAAATTGGTTCAAATGTTCATGGCCGCAGGCGCGAGCCATCACCTGCATCAATTCCACCGAGGCTGTAAAAAAGTTGTGCAATCGGGCTGCCGATTTTTCCACATCAAGCCGCTGGCGCAGTTCGGTTTTTTGGGTAGCAATACCTGCCGGGCAGTTGTTGGTATGGCACATTCTTGCTGCAACGCATCCGATGGCCTGCATCGCACTATTGGCAATGGCAATGCCATCCGCACCCAGTGCCAGGGCCTTCACAAAATCAACAGGAACCCGGAGACCACCTGTAATAATCAGTGTGACTCGGCCACTTGCATGCTGTTTATCCAGATATCGTCTGGCCCTGGCCAGCGCAGGGATGGTAGGTACGCTGATGTGATCCCTGAAAATCTCCGGTGCCGCACCTGTGCCACCGCCGCGCCCGTCCAGGATAATGTAATCTGCGCTGGCATCGAGTGCGAACTGGATATCCCGCTCAATGTGATTGGCGCTTAGTTTAAAACCGACCGGGATTCCGCCTGTGATTTCCCTGACCCGATCCGCAAAATGTCTGAAATCCGATGCTGAGTCGAGCTCTTTGAATGTGGGTGGCGACACAGCCGGCTGACCTTCGGGGATATTTCTGACCTGTGAAATCTTGCCCGTGTTTTTATTGCCAGGCAGGTGCCCACCGGTACCTGTCTTGGCGCCTTGTCCGCCTTTAAAATGGAAGGCCTGAATTTTTTCCAGCAGCTTCTCATGATACCCGAACTGCGCACTGGCCAGCTCATAAAAATAGCGTGAATTTTCTGCCTGTTCCTCGGGCAACATGCCACCTTCACCGGAACAGATGCCGGTACCCGCCAGTTCCGCTCCTTTGGCCAGTGCAATCTTGGCCTCCTCGGACAGGGCACCAAAACTCATATCCGATACAAACAGCGGATGTTTTAATATCAGTGGATTTTTTGTTTCCGGCCCAATGATCAGCTCCGTGCCAACGTCCTGATCTTCCATCAACGGTTTGTCGGCCATCTGTGCTGTCATGATTTGCAGCCCATCCCAATGTGGCAGTTGATGACGCGGAACGCCCATCGAGGTCATTGGGCCATGATCACCCAGTGTTGATAAACCGTCTCTGGCCAGCTGATGAATCAAGGTAACACTCGGCTCATCAGCAGTCGGAACAGCAGTCGGTAGCCCGGATTCTTTTGGCTGGATGCCGGGCCCCTCTTCACCCACCTGATCATCCGAAAACTGCTTATGTGAACCATCGCAAAAAGGCGTGTTGCGCGTATGTTTGCAAGCGCATAACCAGGCTTCCTGCTCCTCGTCGGAGACAATTACACGCGGTGTAAACGATGTGCCGGCATGTGAGCCATCACAGAAAGGCTGACTTTTTGACCTGCCGCAGGTACAAAAATGATATTCCTGCCCCTTACTCAGATTGACTTTGACGGGTTTGTTATCTGCAATGATAGGTTTGCTCATATATTCTCCTGTAGCGAACCGCAATGATGCGGCAAGCTAAAATCCAGTTCCGGCCCTTTGGGTACGATGCGCGTCGGATTGATGGATACGTGGCTGTAGTAGTAATGCTGTTTGATGTGCTCAAAATTCACAGTTTCAGCAATACCGGGCTGTTGATAGAGACCGCACAGATAGGCCCACAGGTTCGGCATATCGACAATGCGATTTCGATTGCACTTAAAATGGCCGAAATAGACAGCATCGAAACGAATCAGAGTGGTGAATAAACGCCAGTCGGCTTCGGTAATACGATTACCGACCAGATAACGCTGCCCGGCCAGCCTTGCTTCCACGCTGTCCAGTGCTGCAAACAACTGGTCGAAAGCCTCTTCGTAAGCTTTCTGGGCCGTAGCGAAACCGCAACGATAAACACCATTGTTGATATTGTCGT
This sequence comes from uncultured Zetaproteobacteria bacterium, assembly GCA_964490955.1. Classification (GTDB taxonomy): domain Bacteria; phylum Pseudomonadota; class Zetaproteobacteria; order Mariprofundales; family Mariprofundaceae; genus Mariprofundus. The sequence goes on from CAZBEN010000054.1 coordinate 6,059, forward strand.
AGACAAAGGCATTGATTGCATCAATTTCATCGCGCAGTTCAATTGGATAGTAATCATCGCTACTACCCGTCAATACATTAAAGGCTGCATTGAACATACGAATAATCTCGGCGGACTCATTACAGACGATGGCCTGGCCTTTTTTATCCCACAGGATCGGAACGGTCACCCGTCCTGAATAATGTGCATCGGCTTTGCTGTATAGTTGATGGACATGCGTAAAACCGTACAACGGTTCCGGTTCAGCAAACTGCCAGCCGTAATCCAGCATATGCGGATGCACAATGGTAACCGGAATGATCTGCTCCAGCCCTTTCAGCTTGCGAAAGATCAGCGTGCGGTGTGCCCACGGGCAGGCCAGGCTGACAAACAGATGATAACGATCCAGTTCGACCGGAAAACATTCATCACCGATCCTGCAATGGAACTTTGATTGAGCACGGTGAAATTTACCGTCCTTTGATGCCCACTTGCCGTTGTCAGCTTCCCAAACGCCATTGATTAACATGCCCATATTGATCTCCTTGTTGTGCCCTATCTCCAGATAACTGTCGCTACAGCCCAAAAAGTGAGGTAGATAAAAAGTATCGCAGCCACGCAGCGAAACAGTGTTGTCGATTCGGATGTGCGCAACAGCCATGCACCGCCAGCCACCACGACCAGTAATTCCAGCGGCGCAATAAACTGGCCATAGTGATTCGGATCCCAGTATGAAATCGGGCTGGCAAAACGGAAATCGAACAACGGCCAAAAATGACGATGTGCATCATCGTGATGCAATGGAAAATCGAATAACGAATGCATGACCATACTGGCAAAGAAAACAGAGAGAGTCTGCATACGCGCACGCCAGGCCAATAACCATGCCAGCCCCAACAGCGGGAAAGAATGGAATGCATCGAACAGGTTCTGCCAACCGGTATCATAATAACTATCGCGCCAGACCACGCGTTCGCTCAAGCCCTGTATCTTGGCCTGAAAATAGAAAATAAACATCGGCGCATCCGGCAGCAATGCACCGGACATAATGGCAAGCGCATGCGTGTCACGTACCGACTTGCGAAATATCAGCAGATTGACAATGGCGTGGGCTGCCGT
>CAZBEN010000055.1:0-7156 GCA_964490955.1 uncultured Zetaproteobacteria bacterium
TTGAATTCTACCGCGATATTTTTTTGTTAGCGCTTTACAGGTGAACGATCCGCGTATCTGCGGGCATGATTTGAATCCTGTCGCGGGCATGTGCAGTTGCACCTCATGACAGCATAGTTACAATCGCCTGCTTTCAAATTTATACGACAGGATTTCCTTCATGCTTTCTACAATTCGCAACAATCTGGCCCCGCGCCACCTTGGCTTGGCAGGACTCTGTCTATTGGCCTGGGTGTTTATAGCCCTGTTCCGTTTCGATAATTATGGTATTGAAGAGGGTGCCGCACTCGATTTGCTGCTAAACTGGTCCATTATTCATCAAATCGCCAGTCCTGTCGCATTTTTCGGCGTGCCGGATTTGCGCGCCATTCTGTTTATTCCGCTCGATATGCACTGGGTGGGAAGCCTTGTTGCAGCCAAGGTTTATACCATGTTCTTCCTCTTTGGCACTGCACTGTTATTATATAACTGGAGTGAATCTCGTCATGGTAGTGAAGCATCTATGATCTCTACATCCCTGTTGTTGATTGCACCGATATCCCTGATGCAGACTGATGCTATTGGTGCTGGCGTATATCTGCTATGGGCGTTCGTTGTAGCAGCTATTTTCGATAATCTGATGCATGGCAGTGAACGAACAGCTCCCAGCTGGTTATTTCTGCAGATATTGATATGCGCATTTGCTGTCAGCCTGCATCCAATGGGACTGGCTTTGCCTCTGGCTTTGATATGGCGCTGGATGCGTGAACCCGATGAGCCTAAAAAGGCCCAGCGTATGATTTTATCTTTGATCATCACCTCGGCAATTATGTTACTACTGCGCTGGGGATGGTATGGCATGGATGCTTCGGCTGCCAATCCATTATCCGTATTGGCCGATGCGCTGATTGGTTCACCACTGCTACATGCCGCTAACGGATGGGGAATAGGGTTGATTGTTGCCGATCTGGGGCTTGTCGCCATTATCGCAACACTACTGATCAGAAAGATGGATATAGATTCTACATCGTTGATGCTGATCATCGCCAGTGCTATAGGTACGCTCCATCCAGACCATGCATGGGTAATGATTTACTGGGCAACTACCCTGTATCTGGGTATCCCGCTGTTGATTAAACTCAATGAACGTATTGGTTGGCAAGGTATAAGCGGACAACGAGGAATCGTGTTGATTGCAGTCATGGTTATAGTTGTGATTGCCACAACGACGGCCAAAAATAGTTATGCCACGCGCCAGATGGAATTAAAAAGTAATACGGATCAGATTATAGCAGTGCTGCAGAAAGAGGCAGCAGCTGCTCCTGTTGATCAATTTATTGCTGCCAGTCAGTGGCCAGCTAGAACCCTGCTTGTTACGCGCCGTGATGTGTTGCCGCTACCGCCAACCAGCGCAGATATCCAGGGCTTTGAGGCTAAAATCAAGGGAATTACCCATATAGCATTTGATCCGAAACAGAAAAATATGCTTGATCTGGCACGTAATATGGCTGCTTTGAGCCATAAGTATGAAACTATCGCTTTGATGCCGGGAGGAGTTGTCGTTAAACTCAAACAAACAGCATCCGATACGGATAAGAACATAAACCACACCGCTTCACATTGATAAGGGTGTCACTTTTTTAATTATTTTTAATAAATTATTTCATCTTTACTCGAAATATTAAATCCATATGTATTTACATATGGATTTAATATTGATTCGTGGCTCCTGTCGCCGGCAAGGCTATCCAGTACGGCAGCCTGTTTTGATCAAAGATGAAGTGACTCAGGCTGCTTTGTTAAACTCGGGCATGTCCAGTAATTGAATAATCTCATCCGGTCGAGTCAACACATCAGACAGGTTATAGGAATCCAGCACATCCATGAATGCTTTTCGAGCTTTGTATAGTGCGTGTCTGAGCTGACAGGCTGGTGAAATCGTACATGTATTGCTCTCATAATCAAAACATTCGAGCAGATCAAAATGCGGTTCCGTATGACGAATAACTGCTCCGATATTAATATTTTCGGGTGGAAAGGACAGCACCATTCCACCTGATTTGCCGCGAATGGTTGTGATCCATCCACTGGATGAGAGATTGTGCACAACCTTGACCAAGTGGTTGCGATTGATATTAAATGCTTCCGAAATTTCAGTAATAGTGCAGCGACGTTCCGGATGTAGCCCCAAGAACAGCAGTACGCGCAAGGAATAATCAGTGTATTGAGTTAGTTGCATGCGGGAAACATATATTAAGTTGACAGCTTTTGTCCAGTGTCGGTAAGATGGCGCCACATACTGTGGGTATGAAGATATCAAGGAGGAATATATGAGTTCTGTATATGAACAACTCGGAGGAGAAGCAGCTATCAATGCTGCTGTTGACGTATTTTATCGAAAAGTACTCGGTGACAAATACGTAGTTCGCTTTTTTGAAGGCGTGGATATGGACAAGCAGGCTGCCAAGCAGCGCGCCTTCCTGACTATGGTAACCGGTGGACCACACAGTTATACCGGCAAGGATATGCGAGAGGGGCATCGTCACCTGATCAAGATGGGGCTGGATGATTCCCATTTCGACCACATTCTCTGTCATTTGCGTTCTACGCTGGCGGAACTGGGTGTAGCCCAAGAACTAATTGATACCGTCATCAGCGTAGCTGAGTCTACCCGTGACGACGTACTCGACAGGTAAACGGCCATGCATTTAGAAACATTTATTCCCGTATTTATAATGTTTGCCGTATTTGGCCTTGTATTGCCTGTGGTACTCTCCGGCATGGCTGAAAAAGGTCGTACAGCTGAAGCAGATGCTACTGCATCAACAGTAGATAACAGCCTGTATAACCAACTCGGTGGCGAAGCTGCCGTCAATGCAGCGGTTGATGTGTTCTACCGCAGGGTATTGGCCGATGCTTATGTCGTTCCTTTCTTTGAAGGCGTGGATATGGAGAAACAGGCAGCCAAGCAAAAGGCTTTCCTGACCATGGCCTTTGGCGGCCCACATAACTATACCGGTAAGGATATGCGCGAAGGACATCGTCATTTAATCAAAATGGGTCTGAATGACTCTCATTTTGAACATATCCTGATGCATATCCGCGCCACATTATCCGAACTGGGTGTAGCCGATGGTTTAATTCAGCAGGTCATTGCCATTGCTGATAGCACCCGTGACGACGTGCTTGATCGCTGATTGCTAAGTAAGCTCAATTAAAAAAGGGGGGCTTTGCCTCCCTTTTTCTATGCTAGAACACGGTGTCACTTTTAACCCAACAGGAGAGAAATATGCCATCTATACGTTTTAGAGGTCAAAAATATTTCTGTGCGTCAAATGAAACCTTGCTGGAATCATTGAAACGACATGGTGTCACATTGCCCTCATCGTGTAAGTCAGGAGCCTGCCAGACCTGTCTTACCCGTGCGATTAAAGGAAAACCACCAGCTGCTTCACAGCAGGGACTTAAAGATACACAGGTTGCCCAAAATTATTTTCTCGCCTGCATTTGTCATCCGGAAAAAGATATGGAGATTGGAACGGTTGCTGCAGCCACCAAATTCACATCCAAACTGATTAGCAAAGACACTATGAATGAATCCATCATACGGTTGCGCGTTGATGTGCCGGAAGGGTTTAATTATTGGGCTGGGCAGTTTATAAATATAGTACGCCCATCTGATGGACTGACGCGCAGTTACTCTCTCGCCAGCATCCCTTCAGATCCATTCCTGGAACTACATATTAAACGAGTGCCGGAAGGGCGCATGAGTACCTGGCTATTTGATGAGGTAATAGAAGGGGATGAATTAACCTTCTCCGGACCATTCGGCGACTGTTTTTATATACCGGGTGATCCCGAACGGAAGCTGCTGCTGGTAGGTGCCGGAACCGGTCTTGCCCCATTGCATGGAATTTTACGGAATGCTCTTGAACAAGATCATCAAGGTTTCATCCATTTATTCCACGCCAGCCTGGCCACAGCTGGCCTGTACCTGATCGATGAATTGCGTGAGCTTGCTGAAGAGTTCACTCAGTTTGAATATACGCCATGCGTACTGCATAGTGATGCTCCGACCGGGGGTATGCAGGGCAATATCGTTGATATTCCGGGCAATATGTTGGGCTCGTTGAGTGACTATCGCGTTTATCTCTGCGGTGATCCGCAAATTGTCAATGCATTGAAACAGAAAGCCTTTATGGGCGGCGCATCGATGCAGGATATTCATTCCGATCCATTTGCATTTGCAAGCGATTGAACCCTGTGCTATAGATTTGCTTGCAAAGCATATTTGACGCCTATAAGATGCCCGCAGTGAATTTTATGGGAGGCTTATGATGCATTTGGAGACATTTATTCCAGTATTTCTGATGTTTGCAGTATTTGGACTGATTCTGCCGGTGGTTCTATCCGGTATGGCCGAAAAAGGGCGCAGCCAGGGTTAAGGAACACAGAACACAATAAAAAAGGCCCGGACAGTCTCTTGTCCGGGCCTTTTTTATTGCCGCACGTTTACAGGAGCGTATGATCAAGCCGCTCGAAAACATACAGTCCGGAGAACACAGGAGAGGGTCAGATGGCTTCTAATACGACGCAGAGTGCAGCAGATCAGCGTGCATTAAGAACATTTGCGTTATGGATGGGTTGGGCCATCTCGGCGCTGACCGCATTCGCCATGATGTCACGCAAGGCCAATGTGCTGGAATTTGTCCAGCATGACCAGACACACGTAACCTGGTTGATTGTCGGCATGTTTATTCTCGGTGTAGCAGTCAGCTTTGTGCAGGCCATGAAACTCACCACCGAGTGGTTTCGTGCCTACCGGATTGCTTCCCTGGTTGAAAACAAAGGGTTAGCGGGCATTCAACAGCGTGGTGGTCGCCATATAGTCGATCATTTTGTTGATGCGCTCCATCTTATTATCGCACGCAATGGGCGCGCCGATGTCGATGCCCTGATCGATGTGGAATTTTCCGCCCAGCACCGGGTCAGCCAGTTTGTCGGCCTGCTGGGCAACCTGATGATTACGCTGGGTCTGATCGGCACGGTGCTCGGTATGACAATCACCATGAACGGCCTGAACGGCGCGCTGGGATCGCTCGGCACGGATGACACAATGTTGGTGGAGGGCTTGCGCAGCGCCATGAACGGTATGGGCGTGGCATTTTACACCACGCTGATCGGTTCTGTACTGGGTGGGGTGCTGCTCAGAGTATTTTCCTGGATTACCGATGCTTCAATTAACGGATTGCAGGATTTGATGCTGCGCACTTGCGTAGTGCACGCATCAGCCGATCTGGAACCCAGCGATGAACGGGACTTCAGAGCCCTCGACGCCACGGTACAGCAATTGCAATCGCGGGTGGAGTTGTTGAATATGGCCTTGCAAGCCAGCCGGGAAGAAATGGGGTCATTGCGTAACGAAGCGACCAAAATGCACACTGAGCTTGGTCAACTGGCCGACAATGATCCGATTCGAAAAATAGCTGCAGGTCATGCCCGTTATGCCTTAAGTATACGCCCCAACTTGTTTACCCGCTTATTCCGTCGCAGGGATTAAGGTATGCGCAGTCGCCGCAATATACCGCTGGAAAGTCCATACGAAATCTTTTCCGATATGGCGCTGCTGATGCTGGCGGCGTTTATCTTTCTGTTTGCTCTGATTCTGATTAACGCCCAGCTGCAGGGCAGCAGAAGCGATCCAGTCAGCGAACGGGAAATGGCGACCCTGAAAGAACAACTGGCTGAATCCGAACTGGCCAATCGCAAGTTACAACAGGAGATTAATAATCTGGCCAGCGTCGATGCACAGCAACAACTCGATAATCTGCAATCGCTGATGGACGGGGAGAATGTGCAACAGCAGGTCGACAAGGTGTTGCTCAGCGCCCAGATGGTAACGGGAAAAGGACGCAAGGATTTTGATATGTTTGTCAAAGGCTTACGCAATCTGCCGGGAAAAGACCTGCATATTGTTGTGGATGCCACAGGTTCCATGCACGGCGTCACCACATTTCTGATTCCCGTACTGCGCCTGATAGCAATCAGATCAGGAAAGCATCTTGCGGCATTAACATGGTATGCCAATCGACGCGAGGGTACTTATGAAGGCAGTATGGGGGAAATGTTTGATAAGCTGATGGAGGATGCGCCGTTTATCGGCACGGATGAAACAATAGGGCATGCATTTCATCATATTGCGACAGAATCGGCTGTGCCTGGAGCATATCTGTTAATTGGCGATGAGCCACCGACAGATCGGGTTCAGTACCACGAAATTCCGGCCCCTGTATTTACGTTGCCGTTGGGCACCAGTACCGGCAATACCAAATATGCATTTCAGAAAATGGCCGATGAAACTGGTGGAAAGATGCTGGAATTGAAATTCCAGTAAATAATCTCAGGTCGCTTAATCAGTTCTGGCCTAGCTGGGGGAATATTTGAACCGCCAGTGTCAGCAATACAGCAATGGATGTAGCAAAAAGAACGGCCGGAATAGCAATTATCAACGCTGCCATACCGGCTTCAACATGGCAGCGTTGAGTCAATGCAACCCATAGCAAATACAGATTCCACAGACTGGTAAAAGCACCAATGACCGGCAAGGTAGAGAGCATCAGTGGTGCAGCCGCATAGGCTGATAAATGGAAAGCATTTGGAGCGGTTAATTTGGCTTTGGCAAAGAATTTTACAGCCCATGACAAATATGAGGCCCAGAATTTCAACCCGATCAAAGTCAGAGCCCAACTAACGGGTAACAGAAACAGTAGTGTCATACTGTAAAATGGCACGCCGATAAACGATGAAATGAACACCAGTACGGAAACAAAAAAGATAGAATTGCTATAGAATGCTGCTGGTGGCAATTCAGCAAAAAAAGTTTTTGGTGAAATCAGAATATTACGCAAGGCCGGAAAGAATGTTTGCATAGGGCTGTTTTTTTCAAAATATTGCATGATATTTCCTCCGTCAGCGTGGCGCAGCCTTGCCTTGAAGAACTGAAGTTGCAAGCAACTGTTTTCCCACTTGCGGGCACTTCATTCTCATCATAACGTGCACAAGCTGGAAATCATAAGAAGGGATGCGATGGTGCAAATGATAGATTTGTCATTGACGCTGTTTTTTTTAGATTTCTCTGCTTCATGTGTGGATATTTTATTATGTCGCATAATGGATA
>CAZBEN010000056.1:0-7130 GCA_964490955.1 uncultured Zetaproteobacteria bacterium
TGATTGTCATTGCAGTGCTGGCTATTGTGATCCGCAGCTTCATTGTGGCACCGTTCAAGATTCCATCATCCAGTATGGTTCCGACGCTGGAGATCGGGGATTATCTGTTTGTGTTGCGCTATCCCTACGGTTTTCGTATTCCACTGACGGATATTCAGCTGATGTCGAAAGAAGCCAAACGCGGTGATGTGGCGGTATTCGTGTTTCCGGAAGACAAGAGCAAGGATTATATCAAACGTATTGTTGGCCTGCCTGGCGACAAAATAGTCTATCGCAACAATAGCTTGAGCGTGAACGGTAAGTTGATGCCACTGGTGGAGAAGGGTAGCCGCACCTATTTTATGCAGGATGGCAGTGCAGATGTGTCCAGCTTGTATGTGGAAGATCTGGATGGCATCAAGCACTACGTGTTGCGCAAGGAATACTCTATTCGTGATGGCGAGTGGACTGTTCCGGAGGGTATGTATTTTGCTATGGGTGATAATCGCAATAATTCACGTGACTCCCGTTTTTGGGGATTCGTGCCACAATCCTACATGGTTGGTCGGGCTGCGATTGTCTGGTGGTCATGGGATCATGTGAAGGGTTCCCCTCGCTGGGATCGGATCGGGCATGTCATTGAATAATCAGTTGATGGGCATTTTTTACAGGAGGGCTGTTCAAAGGGTGTCTGTTCAGAGAAATTCTGAGCAAGGATTTTCTGTTGTTAAATTATTGTTCTGGCTTGCAGTGCTGGGTTTTTTTGTATTCAACGGCTTTTTGGTGCTCCATGCTTATTACACCAACGGACAAGTGCAACATTGCTTCGATGGTCTGGTACACAACAAAGCAGCTCAGGTGGGTGAACTCGAAGCGCGAGATAAGCTGAATGAATTATTGAGCGTGCAATATCTGGAAAAGGATGATTTGCCTGCTGAGTTTTATGATCAGCTCCAAATCAAGGTATCAGGGGATATGCTTGAAGTCTCATCCAGTTACGGCGTGACTGTCTGGCCGTTCGGCAAGGTTGAATATGTGGATGAATCCGGCGGCTATGATCCTGAGTTGCTGAGCGGCATGGATATTTTGAGAGATAAAACGCGAATTGATCTGTCATTTGAGCCCTACGCCATATCAAATTCGGACAGTCCATGAGTCGTGGTCATATTCACCCTGAACTGGATGTTCTGGAAGCATGTATTGGTTATTCGTTTTCGGACCTCCAGCTACTGAAGCGTGCCCTGACACATTGTTCAGTCGATCAGGGTACAGATGGCAAACATATGGAGCGCCAGGAATTTCTTGGTGATGCTGTGTTAGGTCTGGTGATTTCCGAGTTCCTGTATGATATCTATCCTGATAAACCTGAGGGTGAACTTTCGCGTATGCGTTCGGTGCTCGTACGCAAACAGGGACTGCTTGAAGTCGCACAAGCATGGCATCTGGTTGCTTACCTCTGTGTGGGTGACAGTGAGCGGGTCGGAAAAAATGCCAGTGGTATTAAATCACCTTCCATTGCTGCCAATGCGGTAGAAGCGGTCATCGGTGCTGTGTTTGAGGATGGTGGCTGGGATGCTGCTCGCCACCTGGTGAGGTACGCCTGGCAGGAGATGCTGGTGGACATCGGGAAAATTGATACACGCGATGCCAAAAGCCGATTGCAGGAATGGACGCAGGCCAATGACCAGGGCTTGCCGGAATATGAGCTGCGTGACCTGGGAGCCGGATCTTCGCCACGTTTTGAAGCCAGCTGTCGGGTCAAGGGTGCTCTTCTCGGGTTGGGCCGTGGCGAGAGAAAAAAACAGGCTGAGACCGCAGCGGCTGAACAGGCGTACAGGAAACTAGAATCATGAGTGATGAACACTTCCGCTGCGGAACCGTAGCGCTGTTAGGAGTACCGAACGTAGGCAAGTCCACGCTGATGAATCACCTGATAGGAGCCAAGGTGGCCATTGTGACGCCCAAGCCACAGACCACGCGGCATCGCATACTCGGCATTTATACCGATGATTCCCGTCAAATTATCTTTGTGGACACTCCCGGAATTCACAAAGGTTCAAAGCAATTGAACAAGAATATGGTGCGCGTGGCTTATGCGGCGGCGGAAGAGGCTGATGTGCTGGCCATTATGCAGGATGCCAGCAAACCGTTAGACAGGTCGACAAAAATGCTGATTGAGCGGTTTGCCGACGGCCGTTTGAAACAGCCGCGCATCCATGTGCTTAATAAGGTGGATCGGGCAGACAAGGCCAGATTGTTGCCGCGTTTACAGCAGTTGCAGCAACTTGATCCCGGTGCCATGGCTTATGTCCCGGTATCAGCCCGGAAAGGCATTCAGACCGATAGCTTGCTGAATGAACTGGCCAGATATCTACCGGTTCGGCCACCGTTGCACGACCCTGACTGGTTTACCGATCAAAGTCAGCGCCAACTGGCTGCTGAATACGTGCGCGAGCAGGTATTCCTGTCCATGCATCAGGAGATTCCATTCCAGACAGCAGTAGATATCGAACGCTTCGAAGAACACGGTGATGTGGTTGAGATTGATGCTGTGATACTCGTCGGCAGTGAACGTCATAAACCGATGCTTATCGGTAAAGGCGGCGAAGGTATGAAATCTGTAGGCACCAAAGCGCGCCAGGGTCTGGAAGAGATTCTGGGTTGCAAGGTGCGTCTTAATCTATGGGCGAAAGTCGATGCTGACTGGTTTAATCATCCGGGAAAATTGATGGACCTTGGTCTGGGGGCAGAACAATAGCAGAAATTTCAGACCGTGCTTTGTTAATCAGACGGACTCCGTATGGCGATACTTCGCTGATTTGCCATTTTTTTACCGAACTGCACGGGCGTGTTGCATTGATGGCCAGAGGCGCCCGCCGTCCCAAAAGCGGTTTTCGTGCCAGTCTTGAACCTCTCCATGCCTTACAGATCAGCTGGCGACCCGGTCGTACGGGTATGGGAACACTTGTGGATATCCATCGTGGACAGAGTTCGCTGGCGCCTTCCTCGTTACTCGATGGTTTGGAGTTGCTGGCCATCGCATCCCGTTTATTTCAGGAGGGTGACCCGTATGGGTTTGATGAGACAACCACAGCATTAACATTGCTGGCCGAACGCGGACAGCAGCAGGGGTTATTGGCGGCGGTATGGTATATGCTTGATGTGGCTGGCTGGCTTGGTAATTTGTCGCACTGCTGGCAGTGTGACAGGGAAGTGGAACAGACGATGTTCTGGCAGCGCGGGATGCTGTTGTGTGATTCCTGCGGTAAGGGAATGCGGGTTTCAGCCGGATTACGCAAGTCGATTGCCGGGGTGATATCCGGCGGCCATGTTCGCCTCAGTGTGGCTGATGCCGATACCCTGCGGGAAATGATTCGAATGGTGCTGCAGGAACACGGCATCAAGGCTACAGGCAGTTTTGGAAATTATGGAGAGGCTCTGAGGGAGGGTTATGATAAATCTTGGTGTGAATATTGACCATATCGCTACCATACGTCAGGCGCGGGGCACAGATTATCCTGATCCTGTTGATGCCGTGTCCATATGTCTGGCTGCCGGTGCAGGTAGCATTACAGCACATCTGCGCGAGGATCGTCGTCATATTCAGGATCATGATATTGAGCGGTTGGCTGCAATTCCCGGCTTGCATCTTAATATGGAGATGGGTGCGAATGAGGAAATTGTGGCAATCTGTGAGCGACTGAAGCCGGCTGCCTGTTGTCTGGTTCCGGAAAAGAGAGAGGAGCTGACCACGGAAGGGGGGCTGGATGTGGCTGGACACCGGTTACATCTGGCCGGCGTGGTCGAGCGTTTGTCTGCGGTCGGCGTACGAGTATCGATGTTTATCGACCCTGTGGCTGAACAAATCAGGGCATCGAAGGAAATCGGTGCACCTGTGATTGAATTGCATACCGGCCATTATGCCAATTATCAGGGTGAAGCCCAAGCCAGGGAGCTGGCGGCACTGGCTGCCGGTGCCGAGCTGGCCAGTGATATCGGTTTGATGGTGCATGCAGGACATGGTTTGACCATTGCCAATACGCCGTCAATTTGTGCCATCGCTGAAATCGAGGAATTGAATATCGGCCATGCAATTATTGCCGATGCCGTATTCAAGGGGCTGCATCAGGCTGTAGCCGATTTCAGGACGGTGATGGTCCGTTGACAGGGCAGCACTGATGCCGATTGCCGGAATAGGTGTCGACCGGGTTGTGATCTCGCGCATTGAGCATGCCCTGCATCGCTTTGGGGAGCGTTTTGAGCAACGCATTTACAGTGCTGCCGAGATTACACAGGCGAAAGCCAGAGGGAACCCTGAGCGCCGCTTTGCCATGCTGTTTGCAGCCAAAGAGGCCGTCTCGAAAGCATTGGGTACCGGTTTTCATCAGGGTGTGGCACCCCGTAATATAGAAACAATTCACCAGCCATCCGGTAAACCGGAGATTCTGTTGCATGGCGGTGCAGCAGCTGCGGCATCCAGATTGGGCGTGGTACATGTGCATGTATCATTGAGCGATGACGACGGTATTGCCGTGGCCTTTGCTGTGGCGGAAAACCGTGAGCCTTGAGGCCCTAGTCCGGTGCGTGCAGACTGTCTTTGAGTAAAATCGTGGTGTCGCTGGCCGACATCGGTTTGGCCAGCAAATAACCCTGAATCGCATCACACCCTTCCTGTCGTAAAAAATCCAGTTGAGCCCGAGTTTCCACACCTTCGGCGATTACTTTCAGTTCCAGTGCGTGGGCCATGGCGATAATGGTGCGGACAATAACGGTATCTTCAGTATTATCCGGCAGATGGTGGATAAAGGCGATGTCGATTTTTAAATGATTCGCAGGCAGCTGTTTCAGATAAGCCAGTGAAGAGTAGCCGGTTCCAAAATCATCAATAGCAACCTGTATGCCACTTTCTATCAGTTTCTGCATGATGGAAATGGCCGTATCAGGCGAGCTCATGGCCGCAGTTTCGGTAATTTCAATTTCAAACCATTCCGGGTTTGCTCCCGCATCGCTGATATGACCCAGAATATCCTCTGCCAGCCCGATATGCATCATTTCCGCTGCCGAAATATTGATACCTATCTTGCCGGGGCGATAACCCTGCTGTTGCCAGAGCAGAGCCTGGCGTGATGCTTCACCGATGACCCAGCCGGTAATCGGTCGGATCAAGCCGGCTTCTTCGGCAATCGGTATAAATTCATCCGGTGATATTATACCCAGCTCAGGGTGTTTCCAGCGGATCAGACTTTCAATGGCGGCAATATGTGTTCCATTATTATCCAGCCTGTATTGGGCTTGATAATATAACTCAAACTGGCCGCGCTTGGTCGCCTCCCGGAGTTCACCCTCCAGTTGTATGTGATGCCTGGCTGATTCTTCCATTTCGTCGGAAAAGCAGTGGATGCCCAGATGTTTTTGCTTGGCATGATACATGGCGTTGTCTGCATGCTTTAGCAGGGTATCGCTCTCCAGTCCGTCATTAGGGTAACTGGCCAGGCCGATGCTGGCGCCAATACTTAACTTCTGATCGGACAGTGCCATGGGTTGCTGCAGGATTCCGGAGAGTTTATTCGCCACCCTTAATGCGTTGGTGATGTCTGTTTCCGGCAATAAAATTGCGAATTCATCACCGCCCATACGAGCTGCTGTATCCGATGCCCGCAACGTATCCTGAATGCGAGTTGCAACGGTTTTAAGAACCAGATCACCACAGGCATGCCCCTGCGTATCATTAATAGCTTTGAAACGATCCAGATCCAGGTACAGCAGGCATAGCTGGCGATTGCTACGCATGGCCATATTGCAGGCCTGTTCCAGTCTATCGACATAAAGGCGTCGGTTAGGTAGTCCGGTCAGCGTATCTGTATAAGACAGTCGGGTCAATTCTTCTTCAGCCACTTTGCGGTCGCTGATATTGTGAATCAGTACCTGTACTGATGGGTTGCTTTCATAGACGACAGGAACACCGCGTATCTCTGCCCAGAAAAAACCGCCGTTATGCTGCTGCATGCGCATCTCTGCGGGTTCGACCTGGTTACCCCGTTGCAGGCTCTGCATCATTTCGTCAAAGGTGATGCGGTCATCCGGGTGAACCAGGGGTAGGAGTTCATGCTGTAAAAGGCTACCGCCATCATCGTTGCCCAGCATGGATCGTGCTGCAGGGTTGGTGTATTGTACGATACCGTCACTCTGGATAATGATACCGACGGGTGTGGTTTCCACCAATTGACGGTGTTTGCTTTCACTACCCTCCAGTACCTGTCGAATGTGTTCCCGCACCAGAGTGACAGCGATGATTTCATGCGCTTGCTGGCAAAAGGCAGAAAATATTTCCGGCACGTTATTATCATCTGCCAATTGCAGATGCAATAGTCCCAGCTGATTTTTCTCATGCATGACAGGCAGACATATCGTACGGCAACTGTGATTTGACGATATTGTGCTGCATGGCATGTGCCGGTCTTTGATTAGTTTACCACACAGGCAGTGGCCGGCAGCGATATGAGTGTGGCGTCTTTTTTCTTCTGAATGCCAACCCTTGCTGGCTATCAGCCATAGTTGATCATTCTGTGTGATATATATTGCCGCTGCAGTGATTTGCCATGGGCAGGCAAGCATGGCTGAGAGCATTTCCTTCAGGCGGGGGTGCAAGGGTGTATTATTCTGGCTGACAGTACGCATATGTAAAAGCGTTTGTTGCACCCATTGGTTTTGCTTGAATTCACTGGTATCGTGCAGAACAACCGAGAAATGACGTTTACTGCCTGCGGCAAAGGAAGACACAGTGATTTCGCAAGGCAGCAGCGAACCATTCTTGCGCTGCGCTTGTATCTCTCTGGTCTGTCCAATCACCTGATGCGTTTGCCCGGCAAGCTCAGCACCAAACCATTGTTTATGTTGCTCACGTATGTCAGACGGTGTCAAATCGTGAATCGTCAATTTGAGCAATTCCTGTTCGTCATAATCGAACATGGCATTGGCCGCCGGATTGCTGCGCAGAATACTGCCCTGTTCGTCTATCACCAGAATGCTGTCATGGGCATGATCAATGACAGCAGCCAGTTTCGCCTGCTCGCTGGATAACTCGATCGTGCGTTTTTCCACTTTACTGTTCAGCCATTCATTGGTGCGAATGCGGTTAAAGATAAACAGGG
>CAZBEN010000057.1:0-6907 GCA_964490955.1 uncultured Zetaproteobacteria bacterium
CAAGCTGTTGATTTCGCCGTCGCGTCTGAGCCAGCCCCATTTTAAGGCGATCCATGAACATGGCCCGATTCGGCAGTTCTGTCAGACTATCATAGTGTGCCATCTGAAGCAGTTTTTCTTCGTTATTGCAGCGCTCAATCGCGATGGCTGCCAGATAAGCGGCAGCTTTGAGATTGTTGATTTCCGTCTGTTCGGGCTTTCGCGGTTCGGAATAATATAAGGCAAATGTTCCGATAACTTCTTTCTGGCTGTTGCAGATCGGCATGGACCAGCAGGCATGCAGGCCATGTGTTATGGCCATATCCTTATAATCGGCCCATAGTGGATCAGTCGAAATATTTTCAACAATAACCAGCTCTTTACGATAGGCGGCGGTACCACATGAGCCGACATTGGGCCCTATTGCAACACCATGGATTGCCTTATTGTAGGCAGTTGGCAGCTTTGGTGCAGATGCGCTGAGCAGATGCTTTCCTTCCTGATCCAGAAGAAGAATGGAGCTTTTTGCATCCGGATTATCGTTTTCGATCATCAGGTTGATTTTATTCAATACTTTCATCAGTGAAGGTTGGGTTGCCATCATCTCGAGAATGGCATTGCGGGATCGTAAGCGCACTGTGGCCACTTTTTTGGCTAAGGCTGCCCTGTTTTGGGCGGCAATCAGGGCGATATTTTCGAAACGCAAGCGAAAGGACTGAATTAGCATCGAGTTTAACGATCGGCTGCTCACTAACAGCGTAAAGGTCAAAAGCAGGATGAGCACTGCTACGGCGAGATAGGTCGGTGTATTCTGCAGGACAAGCCAGACACTTACAGGGAAAATGCTCAATACACAGAACGAGGCATAGGCCATCACCATTGCCGATAGCGATTGCAATGCGCCGGTGATGATACCGCCCAGCACAAGAAGCATTAGAATCTGATATTCGAGAGAAACCTGAGGTATCAGCAGTATGCCGATTGAGCCCCAAACAATACCGGCCACCATCGATCCTGCCAGAAAAAAGCGGTACCATTGGCGCATATCCGGGTGCTCTGCCTGCTGTTTTTTGAATCTGGAATATAAAACAAAACGGATCATACTCACGGTAATGATAGCACCGCCCCAGCCCATGAGATAAATATCAGGCGCATGACCTGTCAATACGATAACCAGAATGAATGCGATAAGCAGAGATGCAAGCAGGGCGGCAGGCAATTGCTCATAGAGCAATTTAACAAGTTCGTTGTAAACCCGTTCCTGTACCAATGGCATGACTGCTACCGCCTCTGAAAATAATTTGTATTCTTGGGAGGAAATATCACGCAATAACACTCAGTGATGTACACAAAATTCCCATCTTTTATCTAAGTCCGCACATAATATAACTTAAGGATATTCTGAACAACCTCGTTTTTCTCTTTTCGATGTGTACATTTTTACCCAACCACTACATACAGTCCGAAAAAAGGAGGGCATAGGCCCTCCTTTATAACAGTTTATAATAACCGCTTATTTTTTCTGTAGATAGAGGTAAGTGATACCTGCAGCTGCGCCGGCTCCTGTACTGCCTTCGATGACTGGCTGCAGAGAAATGCTCTTGTCACTGCCGCCTACCAGAACCTGGGCACCGACACCGACACCGACACTGGCTGATGCGCCTGCACCGATATATTTACCGGCCAGTTTATAACTGCCACGTTTCCCATCGGCAGCAAGGACGGTGAAAACAAGTTTCCGAGCAGTATCAAATTGCAAATTGATGCCGAGACCAATACCTGTTTCACCGATATAATATTCGGTGCTGCTTTGGTCTGTTGAAGCATATTTGCAAGTCACATCAGTTGTTGAATGTATGATCAGGTTGAGTCCACTTCCTGGTACGATATCACAGGTCAGAACACCTATTTTGGTGCCTGCGGTTGATTCTCCGGCAAATACGGGTGCCGCCATGAACAATGATGCGGTCAAAGCTATGCCTATGAGTGTTTTTTTGTTTTTCATGCTATCCTCCTATATGTTGGTTTTCCGACAGTCCTAACAATGCCTGCAGGCATTGCAATGAAGTATTATAAGATAAATTATAATCATTGTCACCATAGTTTGTGCGGGCTTGAATTAATGCCACACGCCCTGTCTTTACACCGGATAAGCACGCTGTCCAATCATACGCGAGTGGTTATGATTCGCCCATGCCAGCCATGACTCTGAATCATCTCGATAAAGCTTTCGGCCCGCAGGTGTTACTGGATGATGTTAGCCTGTCCATCGGACGTGGGGTGCGTATCGGGTTGATTGGCCGTAATGGTGAAGGTAAATCAACGCTACTGAAAATCATGGCCGGTATAGAGGATAGCGATTCCGGCGAAGTAACATTGCGTGGCAATACACAGGTGGCCTACTTGCCACAGGATCCGCACTTTAATGCCGGACAAAGCGTATTTCATGTGGTTGCTGAAGGTTTAGGCGATGTGGCCAGGATGCTGGAGGCTTACCATGAGGCACTACAACAACTGGATGAGAGTAGTTCTGATAGTCTGTTGAAACAGATTGATGGTCTGCAGTCAGAGCTGGAACGCCTTAGTGCCTGGCAATTTCATAACCGTATCGAAACGGCTATTTCAAAGCTGAAGCTGGAAGCGGACCGTGATGTTGGCGAGTTATCCGGGGGCTGGTTAAGGCGCGTGGCACTGGCGCGAGCTGTTGTAGCAGAACCGGGTGTGTTGCTGCTTGATGAGCCGACCAATCATCTCGACATTGAATCGATTGAGTGGTTGGAGGATTTTGTAGCATCGTTTCCCGGCTCGGTATTATTTATTACCCATGACCGTTATTTTCTTGATGCCGTGGCTGAAGAGATCATCGAGCTGGACCGTGGAAAGTTGCGGTACTTTCCCTGTTCCTATGCCGAGTATCTGGAAAAGAAGGCGGAAATGCTGGCTATTGAGGAAACCCAGCATCGTAAATTTGATCGTTTGCTGGCCGGAGAAGAACGCTGGATCAGGCAGGGGATACCGGCACGTCGCACACGTAACGAGGGGCGTGTACGTGGTCTGGAAGAGCTGCGTAAACAGCGTGCTGGCAGACGTTTGCGCAGTGGAGATGTGGAGTTGCGCGTATCTTCCGGCATCAAACCCGGCAAGATGTTGATAGAAGCGATTGAGTTATCGCACAGCTTTGGGGACACCGTGATTTGTAAATCCTTCAGCCATAAAATCATGGCCGGTGACCGGGTCGGGTTGGTCGGGACTAACGGTATTGGCAAGACTACACTGTTGAAAATGCTGCTGGGAGAATTGACCCCGGATGCCGGGCGGGTGCGCCATGGTGTGCGACTGGCTCCGGCATTCCTCACCCAGATGCGGGAACTGGATAGCAAGTTAAAGCTGAAAGAAGTATTACTGCCACAAGGTGGGCATTATGTGCATATCGGTGGTCATGAACCGCGCCATATTGTGACCTACATGCAGGATTTTCTGTTCGACAAAGAAAGGCTTAACAGCCGTGTTGCGGCTCTGTCCGGCGGTGAGCGCGGGCGTTTGATGTTGGCCAGGCTATTGCTGGAGCCTGCTAATTTACTGGTTCTGGACGAACCGACCAATGATCTGGATATCGGTACGTTGACTGTACTGGAGCAGGCGCTGGCCCGCTATGACGGTACGGTTATTCTGGTGTCACATGATCGTGCTTTCATGGATCGTGTGGCCTCGCGTGTGTTGGCTTTTGAGGGAGATGGGCGAATTGTGCCGATAGAAGGCGGTTATTCCGATTATCTGGCTTGGAAAACACGCCGAAGTGAGGCGCTTGAATCAGAACGTC
The DNA here is from genome assembly GCA_964490955.1 of uncultured Zetaproteobacteria bacterium. Taxonomy (GTDB): domain Bacteria; phylum Pseudomonadota; class Zetaproteobacteria; order Mariprofundales; family Mariprofundaceae; genus Mariprofundus. Next base: position 3,800 of record CAZBEN010000057.1, read on the forward strand.
AAACAGTCAAAGTGCAAAAGCCGACAGCTACGGCAAAGCCTGTAAGGAAACAAACCAAGCTCAGCTATAAAGAACAGCACGAACTGAAAAGCCTGCCTGTGAAGATTGAAACGATGGAAGAAGAAAAAGCATCCATAGAAGCCCGTTTTTGTCATCCGGATTATTTTACTGCTGATGCCGAAGCTTATGTCAAAGATCAGCGGCGCTTGGATGAACTGGAGCAGTTGCTCGAAGTTGCCTATGAGCGCTGGCAGGAACTGGAGGCTATGCAAGAAGCCCTGGCTTCCTGACACGTTAGCATTTTCGGATTGCGGTGCGCGGCTGCATTTGTGAATAGTCTCGGTTAGCTTTCCGCGCCATGCCAAAAATACTTTTTCATTTCGGCGAACTTTCCCTGAAGGGCAAGAACCGATCCACATTCGAGCGCCGTATGGCGCAAAATATCAAGCGGGTTTTGAAGCCTGTATTGAAACCGACCGGTTTTCATCGCGAACACGGGCGTATGACGGCAGATCTGGAATCGATTTCGGATGAATTGCTGGATCATCTGGCTCTGATTCCGGGTATTCGTAATTTCTCTGTGGTACATGAATGCGACCTGGACCTGGAAGCCATGCAGGAGGCTGCAAAAAAAGCTGTGTTGGCTGATTTTGGCGACGGTGTGGCAGGTAAGCCGTTTCGCGTCACCAGCAAGCGCAGCAATAAAGGTTTTCCGATTACTTCGCCTGAAATGAATTTCGAAGTTGGTGGCTTTCTGAAAAACCAGCTGAATCTGGCCGTGAATCTCGATCACCCGGAAATCGACGTGCGTGTCGAAGTGGGTGCGGATGCGGCTTATATCTATACGAAGAAAATCGTCGGCATCGGCGGCTTGCCCGTTGGCACATCGGGTCGCGGCGTTGTGCTGTTCTCCGGCGGTATTGATTCGCCAGTAGCAGCTTACACGATGATGAAGCGCGGCATGGAAGTGGTACTGGTTCATTTGTATAACAGTACGATCAATAGAGACTTTGCAAAAATCAAGGATCTGGCACGCCAGCTATCCCGTTATCAGGGCAGGGTAAAGCTGTACATGATTGATCTGGAAGAATTCCAGCGTTATGCCATTGCCGGGGTGCCAGCTGAATATCGCATGATTATTTACAAACGGCAGATGATCCGTTCTGCTGCACTGATTGCCCGGCAGGAGAAGGCGCAGGCACTGGTGACCGGCGATTCACTGGGGCAGGTGGCCAGTCAGACACTGGCTAATATTCATGCTATTTACGACGCGTCTGATCTGCCGTTATTGCCGCCGCTGATTGGTGCGGATAAGGAAGAGATCATCGCACTGGGTCGGCGTATCGGCACCTATGATATTTCTATCGAGGAGTATTGCGATATCTGCTCTTTCCTGATCGCCAAACATCCGGAGACAAGTGCACGCCGTTCAAAGGTTGCCGAACTGGAAATAGGCCTGCCGCTTGAAGGTTTGGATTGCCCCACCCGGATAGTGCTGTTTGATGCTGGTCGCGAACTGGATTGATTGAACTTAAATGAATGCTCAAAGTACAAGCCCTGTGCAGAAATTCAAACGCATACTGGGTTTATTGCTGTTCTGGTTATCATGGCTGCTGTGGGTGCTGATGGTTGTTATGCCATTTGTTATGGACGCTGAAGTTGCAACCATTGCCATGATTTCCACATCACTGTTGGTGGCGGCAGAAATCAGTTTTATTGTGAGCCTATTATTGCTTGGCCGCCCCTTTTATCAGGCTATCAAGCAGCGTTTGAAAGTTGCCTGGCATAAAACTTCGAACATGAAGCCTTAACATCGTACCTTGGCAGGTTTCTACCATTGGGGAGCAAAGAGTATGAACATACCATATTTTCGTTCCATAGCCGGCAGGTAACCCCCAGACATATCACTACAATCAGGGATGGTCGAAAGCGTTTGCACTGGATGTGGTATCTTTCCGCAATTTGTCGGCTTGGGGTTCAGCAGGACATCCAATATTACGCCATCAGGAGCGTGGCCGAAGCCAGGGCATACTTGCGTCATCCGGTTCTCAGGCCACGGCTGATCGAATTCGCTGAAGCGGTGCTGGCTATCGAGGGGAGGTTGGCACATGAGATATTCGGTTCTCCCGATGATTTGAAACTGAGATCATGCGTAACGCTGTTCGCGTCGGTGTCAGAACCGGCATCGGTGTTCTATCGGTTGCTTGAATCATATTTTGATGGTGAACCTGACAGTAAAACGCTGAAACGGTTAAATACCACGCACCGTGTTTGACTTTATGAGGCATGAGTTTGATCATCCGCCGCGCAAAATCGGGGTGGAGACTTGCTCCGAAATATATTTTGTGGGATTGGTGAACGATGAGTATTGAGACTGAATTGCAGGCGCGCAGCGAATCCAAATGTGAATTATGCGGGGCTACGGAAAATCTCGGGGTATATGAGATTCCGGCCAGCCCGAATGAGGGTGCCGATGCATCTGTCTTTGCCTGTGACAGCTGCCGCGATCAGATTGAAAATCCGGACCATGTCGATGCCAATCACTGGCGTTGCCTGAATGATTCGATGTGGAGCCAGGTGCCTGCCGTACAGGTGGCGGCATGGCGCATGTTGAATCAGCTGAAGGGCGAAGGCTGGCCACAGGATTTGCTCGATATGATGTATCTGGAAGATGATGTGCGTACATGGGCTGAAGCCGGTGCTTTAGACAGTGCTGCCGATGCTGTGGTACATCGCGATTGCAATGGTGCGATACTGGAAGCAGGGGACACCGTCACCCTGATCAAGGATCTGAATGTCAAAGGTGGCGGATTCACTGCCAAGCGCGGTACCGCCGTACGCGGTATTCGACTGGTGGCCGATAATGCCGAACATATCGAAGGCCGAGTGAGCGGTCAGCAGATTGTGATCCTGACGCAGTTTGTGAAGAAATCGAATTAGGGTTAACTCGAACAGTATCTAAATATCTATTTTACGGTTACCTGCACACTGTTGGACGGGTCGGATACACCGCTGCTGTTTTTGGCGATCACGCGGTAGCTCCACAATCCGGATTCCGGATTGTCACTGAACAGAGGCAGTTTGCTGACGATTTCACCTTGATACTCA
>CAZBEN010000058.1:0-6819 GCA_964490955.1 uncultured Zetaproteobacteria bacterium
TTTGCCGTGGCATCCGGTTCAGCCTGCTCGTCGGGCAAACGTGAACCATCCCATGTTCTGATGAGCATGGGGATGAATGAATCAATGGCGCGCAGTTCAATCCGGATCAGTTTCGGGCCGGGAAACAGTATCGAAGATGCCAAAGCGCTGGTGGCTGCACTGGTCAACAGTCGCAACCGTCTCAAAGGCATGGCCGGTCTTGCAGTATAAATCATGGAGATCAAAGTGGATATTGAATTAACATCGGCAGCGATTGTCAGAATAAAAAAAATACTCGCAGATGCACATAAAAACGGCCTTCGTCTTGCCGTGCGGCCGGCTGGCTGTTCCGGTCTGGAATATGTCATGGAAACCGTAAATGAAGCCCGAGCCGGTGACCTGGTCAAATCACTTGAAGGCTTTGATCTGTATATTGACCCAGAATCTTATAAAACAGCATTGGCTGGCCTGAGACTGGATTTCCAGCAGGATGTGCTTACTTCAGGGTTTGTGTATAACAATCCGAATCAGAAAGGCGCTTGCGGCTGCGGCGAATCATTTTCAGTTTGATTGAAATTTGGAACCGGTTCACATTTAACCGATTCTATTCTCTTTTTCGTCAGGCAGGCTAGGCTAACCCCTTCATTAAGAGGAGTTGCCATGTCAAGCGTACTATTATCCATTTCAGGTCATGATCGTCCCGGCATTGTCCGTGATGTGGCAGAGGCATTGCAGCATCTGAATGCCAATATCGAAGACTCATCAATGACCGCTCTGCGCGGTCGCTTCACGATGATGCTTATTGTGCGCTTGTCCGAGAATATCAGTCTTGGCGAACTCAAAGCCGCACTGGCCGAACTCGAGCAGCGCACACGATTAACCGTTCAATCGCAAACCATCTCCGATGAAGAGGCAAGCTCCCCGCCACAGGAGCCGGATCATGTGGTTACCGTGCATGGAGCGGACAAGGTTGGAATTGTCTACGCAGTTACGAATGCACTGGCAACACTGGGTATTTCGGTTGTGGATGTGTCCACCCAGTCCCGGCATTCGGAACGGGGCCATGTCTATATGATGGTCCTGGAAGTGGCAGCCGGCGATCAGGGCAGTGCCATGAAATCGGCGCTGAACGATGTGGCTAAAAAAATCGGTGTTGATGTGGATATCCATGAACTCGATGATGCTGTTCTATAGTTATATCTGACCATCCATCCAACGATTCCTTGCCCGTTCAGAAGATACTGACCCACCCCGATGAGCATCTGCGCCGGGTATCTGAAGCCATCACATGCTTTGACCCGAACCTTGTGAAGCAATTTGAGGAACTGGAGCAAATCATGCGATCCGGAATCGGAGGTGTAGGTATTGCCGCACCTCAGATTGGTGATAACAGACGTTTCATCATCGTAGACTGCAGTACCAGCCTCAGGCCATGCAAACATCACGGCCTGTTATATATAGCCAATCCGACGATCGAATCAAGACATGGAGAAAAGCTGGGACGTGAAGGCTGTCTTTCCGTGCCCGACTGGGTGGGCATGGTACCTCGGGCTGCTGAAATAATTGTCAGTTTTGATGACCTGCGAGGTATGAGACAAACGATTACAGCCACCGGTTTTGAAGCCCGCGTCATCCAGCATGAAATTGATCACCTTGATGGCATCCTGTTCATTGACCGGGTGATTTCCAGCAAAGGCCTTGTCAGACGGATGGCCACATGAAATACAATCAGCTGGGAAAAACAAACATGCAGGTGAGCGAACTTTGTCTGGGCACCATGACATGGGGAGAACAGAATACTTGCGATGAAGCCTTTGCCCAGATGGATTATGCTCTGGAGAACGGTATTAACTTTTTTGATACCGCTGAGCTTTATGCCATTCCCCCAAAAGCGGAAACATATGGCCATACCGAAGAAATTATCGGTCAATGGTTCAGTAAAACGGGCAAACGGCATGAGATCGTTCTCGCCTCCAAGGTATGCGGACCGACCGGTTGGTGCCCGCATATACGCCACGGCAAAGCCCGGCTTGATGAACAAAATATCATTGCCGCGTGTGAAGCCTCACTCAAAAGGCTGAAAACCGACTATCTCGACCTGTACCAAACGCACTGGCCGGATCGGAATACCAATTTTTTCGGGAAACTTGGTTATCAGCACAGTCATGATGAATCGTCCATACCGATTGATGAAACACTGGCAGCCATGCAAAAACTGGTACAGAGCGGAAAAGTACGCCATATCGGCATCTCCAATGAAACACCCTGGGGCACTGCACAGCATATTCATCTGGCCGAGTCACCGGCTTTGCCTCGTATCGCATCCATCCAGAATCCCTACAATCTGCTCAACCGATCATTTGAAATCGGCTTGGCGGAAATTGCCTGTCGTGAACGCATCGGCCTGCTGGCATATTCACCGCTGGCATTCGGCGTTCTGTCGGGAAAATATCTCGATGGCAATCAGCCTGTCGGTACAAGATTAACACTGTTTGAACACTATACCCGCTATTCAAATCCCGAGGCCGAGCAAGCAATCATAGGTTATATCAGTGTGGCAAAGAAGCATGGTCTCGATCCGGCTCAGATGGCACTGGCTTTCATCCGCCAGCAACCGTTTGTTTGCGCCACTATTATCGGCGCAACCAGTATGCAGCAACTTGCAGCCAATATCTCCAGCCGGAGTATGACGCTATCGGATGAATGTTTAGCTGATATCGAAGACATACACCACCATCACCCCAACCCCTGTCCGTAAATAACCACTGGTGAAAACTGCTTGTTGTGTAATCATAAGCAGGCAAGGCATAATCCGGAGTCATGAGGCATCCCTTTCACCTACTCGTGCTCTTACTGGCGCTTATGCTCGCTTCCTGTGCTACTACACAGAACCACCATGACCCCATCGAATCCACAAACCGGGTTACCGACAAGGTCAACGACAGCATTGATCGGGTTAGCCTGAAACCACTCGCAAAAGGCTATACAACCGTGGTTCCCAAGCCGATGCGCACTGCTGTATCCAATTTCTACGACAACAGTACATACATGAATACTGTGCTGAATGATTTTTTACAGGGTAAGGGACAACAGGGTTTTCTGGATTTAATGCGTTTCCTGATTAATTCAACTCTGGGTATCGGTGGACTGGTGGATGTCGCCTCATCAATGGGGCTTGAACGGCATGACGAAGATTTTGGTCAGACCCTGGCAACATGGGGTGTTGGGCAAGGTGCCTATATTGTCTATCCGCTTATGGGGCCTAATTCTGCGCGCAATACATCCGATTTTTTGACGGCGACGGCAACAGATCCATTGTTCTGGGCTGGGTTCGTGCTGGCTCCCTATGTTACCATTCCGGTTACTGTACTCAAATATGTGGATGAGCGCGCTCAACTACTCAGCGCATCGGATATGCGCGATGAATTGTCACTGGATCCTTATATCTTTACACGCGAAGCATGGCGGCAACGACGTGAATACCTGATTTACGATGGCAACCCACCGACACTGGTAAGTCAAGATGACGGCTTTGAAGAGGATGATTTCGAAGAAGATAATTTCGATAGCGAACCAACTCAACCGAAAACCAGAATCCATCTGGACAGCACCCCCCCAGATGATATTTCTGCCCCCACCACACCTGTATCCGATTCGTCACCTGCTCCCCAAGGGGCACAAGTTCAGTCGCAATCCGACATCACAACTGCACCACTTACGTCCAAACCGGTCAGTGCACAACGAAAATATGTGATTTTTCTGTCATCCCACTATTCCGAAGCTGAAGCTGCAGCAGAACAGGGACATATTGCAAAACTCGGCGTTCACAGTGATATCTATCCAGTGACACTGGATCATCGGAAGTGGTACCGCCTGCGTGCAGGTAGTTATACCAGCAAGGCGGAAGCAATAGCTGAAATGAATAAACTCAAAGCACTCACCGGTCTGACCGGTGCATGGTTGGAAATCAGCAACGTCAGAGACAAGGAATAATGTGAAGGATCAGCAGTAAAACGACGGCCCCTCACGTACTCCATTTAAATTTATAAGCGACTGGCGCGATGCCTCAATAGATGGTCAGCCAGTACCAGTGCCAGCATGGCTTCGGCAATCGGCACAGCGCGGATACCGACACAGGGATCATGGCGTCCCTTGGTAACAATCTCGGTTTCATCACCATGGATATCGATGGTCGGGCGTGATTTAAGAATAGACGAGGTAGGCTTCAACATCATGCGGGCGCGAATGGTATCGCCATTTGAAATTCCGCCGAGAACACCACCGGCATGGTTACTCTGAAAGCCGTCAGCACGTATTGCATCACCGAATTCAGAACCTCTGGACTCCGCACAGGCAAAGCCATCTCCGATCTCTACTGCCTTGGCGGCCGGAATATTCATCAGTGCCTTGGCAATATCGGCATCGAGTCGGTCAAATACCGGTTCGCCCAGACCCGGAATCATGCCATGTGCTTCAACACAAACTGCCGCACCAATCGAATCACCATCCTTGCGCAACTTATCCAGAAACCCGGCCATCTCGACGGCAGCTTCCGCATCCGGACAGAAAAACGGATTATTGCTAATTTCAACGGCATCAAATCGAGCAGTATCGATTTTGATCGGACCAATCTGATCCACCCACCCCAGCACTGAAATGCCTGATTCAGATAACAGCTTTTTGGCAATACCGCCAGCAGCTACACGCATGGCGGTTTCACGCGCCGAAGACCGTCCACCACCGCGATAATCGCGCAGGCCGTACTTTTCGAAATAGGTGAAATCAGCATGCCCGGGACGGAATTTATCCTTGATGTCAGAATAATCCTTGCTGCGCTGATCGGTATTGCGAATCAACAAACCAATCGGACAACCTGTAGTGACCCCTTCAAATACACCGGAAAGGATTTCCACTTCATCTGCTTCCCGACGCTGGGTCGTATATTTTGACTGACCGGGCTTGCGCCGATCAAGATCAGGTTGAAGGTCAGCCTCACTTAAAGATAACCCGGCCGGACAACCTTCAACAACCGCCATCAGTGCTGCGCCATGTGATTCACCGGCTGTGCTCAGGCGGAAAATCTGCCCGCAACTGGAACCTGACATCAGTGGGTTCCCCTCTAGCCCGGAATGCCCGGGTCACCGGCGCCAACATGGAACCCGGCATCGACATAATGTACTTCCCCGGTCACCCCCGAAGCCAGATCGGAGAGAAGATATACACAGGTGTTACCCACCTCATCCTGCGTCACATTGCGTTTGAGCATTGCACCACGTGCACTTTTATCCATCAATTTTCGGAAATCGCCTACTGCAGATGCAGCCAGCGTCCTGATCGGCCCTGCTGACACAGAGTTTACACGAATACCGCGCTCGCCGAGGTCCTGGGACAGATACCGGGTTGACGCCTCCAGAGCCGCCTTGGCCACTCCCATAATACCATAACCGGGTACCGCACGTTCTCCACCCAGATAGGTCATGGTAATCAAACTGGCTCCCTCTTTCATCATAGGTGCGGCGCGCTGGGTGCAGGCAATAAATGAATATGCAGAGATATCCAGAGCCAAATGAAAATCCTCGCGCGAAGTATTCGCAAATCCATCGCGCAGCGCATCTTTATTGGCAAAGGCAATGGAATGAACAATAAAATCGAGTTCCCCCCACTGCTCTTTTACCTTTGCAAAAAAGGCATCCATACTGGCTTCATCCGATACATTCATCGGCGCAATGATTTCAGCATCCAGGCTCTCGGCCAATGGTCGAACTCGTTTTTCCATCTGATCGCCGAGATAGTTAAAACCCAGCGTTGCACCTTCACGCCGTGCTGCTCTGGCAACACCCCAAGCAATTGATTTGTTATTGGCTACGCCAAGAATAAGACCTTTTTTACCTTTCAGAATCCCCACACCTAGCTCCCTGTGTTATTCGTTGACGCCAATAATATCAGTAGCCTTTCAAAAGCGCACGCACATGACACTTTCATTATTCGCATATGCAGCAGCTAAGGAAATGCCTATGAACTCAGTATTTCCGCACAGCTGCCGGGGTGATTGCCGAATAATAAACGTAAGCTATTGATTTATAAGTAAAATAAAACGTGGTTTTCTTTTACTTCCTGACTCAATACAGGGTATGTTCAATCAAGTCCATTTCCGCATCTGAAAAACCGAAATAGTGTCCAACTTCATGCATTAGCACCTCAACAATACATTGATCCGGTTTTTTACCGGAATCCCTGCAAGCAGCCAGAATCGGCTGGCGATACAGGTGGATCATATCGGGCAGCATACCTGAATCGCTCGCACTCCGCTCAATAAAAGACCTTCCTTCATAAAGCCCGAGTAGATCATACGGTGCATCAACATGCATCTTCCGCAACACATCATCGTCAGCAAACTCTTCTGTTACAATCACAACATTTTTCATCGCCAGCCGAAACCTGACAGGTAACAAATTCAATGCCTTCTCAGCAGTCAAACGGAATTCTTCTGCATTCATAATGCTTATTGTAGCCATTGCATGCGATTCATCACACCATGTTTTTCAAAATTGTTTTGCATTTCCTCAACCGGGTAGAAATCCATACTGCGATCACCAGCACAGTCAGGGCGCGAGTTTTAAATAATTCCTTGCTGCAATATCGTTATTTGGCATCGTTAGCCAATGTCTCCAACCTTGAATATCATCGCTGATGCCCACATTTGGGGCGTGGAATCTGCATTCTCAGCATTACCCGGATTTGATGTGAATTTACAAATCCTAGAGAACAAGCACATCACCAGCGACACCGTTCACAATGCGGATATCCTGCTTACCCGTTCATCCACCCGGGTAAATGCAG
>CAZBEN010000059.1:0-6672 GCA_964490955.1 uncultured Zetaproteobacteria bacterium
ATTGAACCGACTGAAACCGAATCGCGCGAAACCCTCGATGCATTCTGCGATGCAATGCTGGAAATTGCAGCCCAATGTGAAGCGGGCGACACCGATATGCTGCACGAAGCACCGATCAAACCATTCCGCCGCCGGCTGGATGAAACTCAGGCCGCCAGAAGGCCGGTGCTGGTCTGGCAGGAATAACGGGTATTAGACCCTAGGGCCTGTTCACACTAATTAAAGCACCGCTGCTCGACCATAAAATAACCATGCTCCGATGGCTTCTCCTGATAGGTCACCTGAATGGTATCGGTCGAACTGAATGTCTGGCTGGTACCGAAAATAACATGCTCCTGTTCGGTAATTTCGGAGTGCCTTGGATATTCGACACGAATTTCATGCCCCGAGTTCCAGTGAATCACGGCATCATAACCGTGCCTGAATGAAAAGCTGTGCATGCCATGATCAAATGTGCTTGAGGCCGGGCGCACATTGATTTTCATTTTCTGGTCTCCCGGTCTGTCGCCAGTGGAAACGCGGTACAAGGTCGCTATTTTTTTACCGGAAGGGGACGGACATTCCAGCATCACATCAATCTTTTCATTCAAGCCACAACTGCTGATGAACAGACTGACTGCTGTCAGCAACGGCCAGATCAACAGAAGCCTCATACTGATGCTGACAAACGACTGAACTCTTTTTCAACCCGCTCCAGACAGTCCTCCACAGCCACCCCGTTGAAATAATTACCGATCAGGGCCAGCTTTTTACCGACCAATAATGTATCCAGATCCTCAATCAGCTGGTGGTGCCCCATTTCCGGGGCAGGCAATCGGTTGTTTTTGTTGAATTCGTACAATAGGTCGGATTGTTGAATACCAAGCACACTGCAAACGCATGATATCTTTTTCTCATCCCCGAGCAGCCCCGGCTTGAAGTGGAACGTGAACCCTCGCAAATTCGGATGATCAACAAAATCGCGGGAAACCGCCGAATAAAAATCGCCATCAGCAGCAATCACACCGGCCATCGACTCCAGCCGCAATATCTGCTTACTGACTACAATACCAACCGACTCAATTTCTACTTCGTTCACCCAGCCCAGTTGATCGGCAATATCGGAATGCACCTGTTGAAGCAACCGTGATGCAGCAGGTGCAGGTATGGCACAAACCAGTTTGTCGCACTGATAAACACCATCTCCAGTTTCAATGTCATAACCTGCCTCATGCTGATAAATGGCATGAATATTCTGACCTGCTTTAATGGCCAGCCGTTTTTCAAGTTCCGTAATAATATGCCCCAGACCGCTGGCAAAGGTATAGCTGCGCTTTATTGACTTATCACGTGGCCGCTTGCGAAATAACATATCAGCCGGCACGTTATCGGCCTGCTGGCACAGCACCGCGCCAAAGGCATGCCGGAACACATCGGCATAATTTTTCGACCCCAAAAGTGCAGCGTAATAATCGGCAATCGACTTCCCCTCTTTTTTCAGAGAAAACAGCCGCCAGACATGGGTGAGCAGTTCAAAAAAGTGCAATCGTGACGGGATGGAAACCAGCTGATCATTGACCAGCATGCGATAACGCAGCTTCTCGCGTTCCTGCATTCGGTCAATCAAGTTCAGCTGGCGCAATATTTTCAGTAAACGCCCGTAGGAATTAAAACAGGTGTGCGTTCCCATCTCCAGCCAGAATGGGCCGCTCTCATCCGGTACGACTTCTGAATGAAAACAGCCGCCGCTACGGTTTTCCTTCTCCAGAACCAGCACATCCATGCCGGCCTGTTGCGCTTCAAAGGCCATGGCCAGCCCGGAGATACCGGCTCCGATAACAATCATATCATATCGTTCACTCATGTTGGCGACTCTATGCCAATGATTGCCCTCAGGACAAACCGTAATGCATGCTCTAAACTGCAGGGCATGCGCAGAATCGACCTGATTGAACCCTTTCGTGTGATGCAGCTGCTGGAACGTGCCAAAGAGATGGAAACGGCCGAGCGCAAGATTATCCACATGGAAATCGGCGAACCTGATTTCCCGACGCCTGCTGCTGTGATTGAAGCAGCCCGCCAGCAACTGGCAACCGGTGATAATTTTTATACCCCGTCCACCGGCAATCCCGACCTGCAACAGGCGCTGTCGATCTGGTACAAACAGGAATATGGCGTGGATGTGGCCGCCGGGCGTATTCTGATTACACCCGGCACGTCCGGTGCATTCAGCCTGATTTATGCGGTACTGCTGGAAGTTGGTGAATCGGTGCTGCTGTCCGATCCGGGTTATCCCTGCCAGCGCAATTTCATCCGGCTGGCCGGCGCCGACCCGATCAATATTCCGGTGGGGCCGGAAACCCGCTACCACCTGTCCGCCGCACTGCTTGCAAAACACTGGCAGAACAACACCCGGGCAGCGTTGATTATCAACCCGTCCAATCCGACCGGCACCCTCATCGAAGACAGCGCCATGGCCGCCGTCACTGCAACGTGTCGTGATCATGGCGGTTACCTGATTTCCGACGAGATTTATCATGGCCTTACATACGGTGCCAAAGCACGCTGCGCACTGGAATTCGATGATAACGCCATCGTCGTCAACGGTTTTTCCAAACGATGGGCCATGACCGGCTGGCGTATCGGCTGGATTATTGTGCCCGAAAATCTCATCGAGGCATGTCGCCGCGTGATGCAGAATATTTTTATTGCGGCACCGACATTATCACAATATGCAGCGATCACAGCACTGACAGCACATGATGCGGTTGAAAGCATGCGACAGGCCTATGATAAACGGCGCAAGCATTTGCTGTCCGAATTACCCAAGCTGGGCTTTGATATTGTCGTGGAGCCGCAAGGTGCATTTTATATCTATGCCAATGTCAGAGACATCACCCATAATTCTCGTGAATTCTGCTGGCGATTACTGGAGGATGCAGGGGTAGCACTCACCCCGGGCGAAGATTTTGGAGCATTCAGGGCAGATGAACATGTTCGTTTTTCCTACGCCACCGGGCTCGATGATATCCGTGAAGGCATTCATCGCATCAGGAATTTTCTGTTATAGTCAGTTACCGGTAAAACACGCCAGCACTTCTGAAGTCAAACCTTGCTTGGTGCGTGTAGCCGCACATGCTAGGTTGCGCGGCCTTAACGCGCATGGATGTTCATGTTAATTCTCTGGAGTACGAATCACTATGTTAAAAGTCCTCACCAAACTGTTTGGCAGCCGCAACGACCGTTTACTTAAAGAATTGTTGCCAATCGCAGATACAGTCAATGCGCTGGAAGATGAAACAAAAGCGCTTTCCGATGAGCAGTTGGCAGCAAAAACTGAAGAGTTCCGCAACCGCCTCAAACAGAGTGAAACTGTCGATGACCTGTTGCCCGAGGCTTTTGCTGTGGTTCGCGAAGCATCCGTTCGTGTGTTGGGCATGCGTCATTTCGATGTGCAGCTGATTGGCGGGCTGATTCTGCATCAGGGTAAAATATCGGAAATGAAAACAGGTGAAGGTAAAACGCTGACAGCCACACTGGCGATTTATCTGAATGCGCTGGAAGGCAAAGGCGCTCATGTGGTCACGGTCAATGATTATCTGGCCAGCCGCGATGCGGAATATATGGGGCAATTGTACGGTTTCCTTGGCCTGTCCACCGGCGTCATTGTGCACGGCATTACCAACGATGAGCGCCGTGAAGCGTATGCCGCCGATGTCACTTATGGTACCAACAATGAATTCGGCTTTGATTATTTGCGCGACAATATGGCCTTTGCCAGCGAGGAGCTGGTGCAGCGCGGCCATCACTATGCCATTGTCGATGAAGTGGACTCTATTCTGATCGATGAGGCGCGTACGCCACTGATTATTTCCGGCCCGGCCGAACAAGCCACTGAACTGTACAATCAGGCAGATAAACTGATCAAACAGCTGAACGAAGAAGATTACGACAAGGATGAAAAAGATAAGGCAGTTTCCTATACCGAGACTGGCAACGATCATGTTGAACAGCTGTTCCGTGAAGCCGGACTGCTTAAAGAGGGCAACCTGTACGACCCTGAAAATGTTAATCTGATGCATGCGGCCACTCAGGCACTACGCGCCAACACCCTGTTCACGCGTGAAGTGGATTACATCGTCCGCGATAATGAAGTGATTATTATCGACGAATTCACCGGTCGCATGATGCCCGGCAGGCGTTATTCCGATGGTCAGCATCAGGCGCTGGAAGCCAAGGAAGGTGTGACTGTTCAACCGGAAAACCAGACGCTGGCATCGATTACCTTCCAGAACTACTTCCGCATGTACGACAAACTGGCCGGCATGACCGGTACGGCCGATACCGAAGCCGAGGAATTCCAGAAAATCTACAGCCTCGAAGTGGTGATCGTACCGACAAACCGGGACATGATTCGTAAAGATCTGCCCGATCTGATCTACCGGGATAGCGAGGATAAATACGCTGCCATTATCACCGATATTGAAATGGCTCACAAAACAGGCGCGCCAATTCTTGTGGGAACTGTCTCGATTGAAAAATCCGAATACCTGTCCGAGCAGATGAAACTAAAAGGTATTCCCCATGAAGTTCTGAACGCCAAACACCATGAACGCGAAGCGGAAATCGTTGCCCAGGCCGGCCGCAAAAATGCCGTCACGATTGCCACCAACATGGCAGGTCGCGGTACTGACATCATGCTCGGAGGCAATCCGGATATGTTGATTGCCCAGTTGCCGGGCAAACTTGCCGGCGCTGACCGTGAAACTAAAGCTGAAGGAATCAGGCAGGCCTGTCAGGCCGAACATATTGAGGTCGTGGAAGCAGGCGGCTTGCATATTCTGGGCACTGAACGGCATGAATCGCGTCGTATCGACAACCAGCTGCGTGGCCGTTCCGGCCGTCAGGGTGATCCGGGCATCACCCGCTTCTACCTGTCACTGGAAGATGACCTGATGCGTATCTTCGGCGGTGAAAAAATGCAGTCCATGCTGACCAAAATGGGCTTTGAGAAAGGCGAGGCGATTGAGCACCCCTGGGTGACCAAGGCCATTGAAAATTCGCAGAAAAAAGTTGAAGGCCGCAACTTTGATATCCGTAAACAGTTGCTGGAATACGATGATGTGATGAATCAGCAGCGTGATGTGATTTATTCGCAGCGCCGTGATCTGCTGGAAGCTGATGATGTGCATGATGTGATCGCAGACATGCAAACGGACTATGCCCGTCGCCTGCAACATGAGTTTGTCGAAGGACATCCTGAAGAATGGCAGCTGGATGAATTGCAAGATGCCCTGAAAGAGCGTTTAAGTGTCGAATCCAACCCGAAAGCATGGCTGGAAAGTGATGCCGTTGAAACCAGCGATGATATGGCAGTGCATATTTTCGAGGCATTGAATGACCATATGGCTGCCAAGGAAGACATTACCGGTGCGGAGCAGATGCGCAGCTTTGAGAAATATTTATTACTGCAAATTCTCGACCATCTCTGGAAAGAGCACCTGCTGGCAATGGATCACCTGCGTCAAAGCGTAGGTCTGCGTGGTTATGCCCAGAAACAGCCGATTCAGGAATACAAACGCGAATCATTCGAATTATTTGAAGCCATGCTCGGACGTGTGCGTGAAGAAACCATGATCGCACTGCACCGCGTACAGGTTGAAGCGGAACAGCCAGCCCCGGTTGTTGAACAACCGCAGGAGAGCACACCGGTTACCTATAGCCACGGTGGAGAGGATGAGTCTCAGGAACCGCAGACCACCTATAAACGCGAACAGCCAAAGGTGGGCCGCAATGACCCGTGCCCCTGTGGTTCCGGCAAAAAATACAAGCAGTGTCACGGCAAGCGCGGCTAGCCATCTAACCCCCGCTGATAAAGAATCATGCCATGCTAGTAAACACACCAGAACTAACAGCGCCGCTACCTGTGCCCGGCTTCAAAATGGGCACTGCTTCATGCGGTGTTAAATCACCCGACCTGAAAGGCAAGCGTACCGACCTGACCATCATCGCTGCCGACATGGATTGTCATGCTGCTGGCATGTTCACGCAAAATCGCTTGCGGGCGGCCTGTGTCGATCTCGGTGAACAGGCTGTGAATGAGCACGGTACAGAAATTCGCGCTATTGTTGCCAACAGCGGCAACGCCAATGCCGGTACCGGCATCCGGGAAGAGGAATGGGCACAGATGATGATCACGTCTGCTGCCAATGCGCTGGGTGTGGATGCCCATCAAGTTCTGTCCGCCTCGACCGGCGTGATCGGCACACCGTTTCCGATAGAACGCATTCAGGACGGCATCCAGGAGGCCGCTACCTGTGTTTCTGACTGGCAGGGTGCGGCCAATGCCATTCGTACCACCGACACCTTTGCCAAATGGACTTCGCGCCGTATTGGCGGTTTCACCATCACCGGCATAGCCAAGGGCAGCGGCATGATTCACCCGAATATGGCTACCATGCTGGGCTTTATCGCCACCGATGCGCCACTGTCCCGCGAGCAACTGCAACCCATGCTCAAACGCGCTGTCGAAAAATCATTCAATTCCATCAGTGTTGATGGTGATACCTCTACCAATGATAGCGTTTATCTGCTCTCCAGCGGCATTGGGCTGGGTCATGAAACATTGCAGGATACATCCGAATTTGAAGCGGCACTGACTGATGTGTGCATCGAACTGGCGCAATTGATTGT
>CAZBEN010000060.1:0-1965 GCA_964490955.1 uncultured Zetaproteobacteria bacterium
ACGATTTCATCCTGCCCGCCAACCGGATTCACATAGACCAGCGGTGCGGAAAATTCCCGTGCCCGCCGCTGAACCAGTGCCTCCCGCTCGGTTTGCTTGGCCACATGAAATGGTGATGCATTCAGGTTCAGCCAGATATCACAGGCCAGATTCGCCTGACTTGCAACCAGTTCATCATGCCACAGGTCTTCGCATACCCCAACACCAATGCGCCAGCCATTCACATCAAACACGCAAACATCACCGTTGCCCGCTGCAAAGTAACGCTGCTCGTCAAACACGCCGTAATTGGGCAGAAACTGTTTATCGTACACACCAACGACTTTGCCACAGCGGGCCAGTATGACACTGTTTCTGAGCACCCTGCCGGATTTTCCCTCAGACCGGCGCGGTGCACCGAACACCACACAGGTATTGCGGCTTGCAGCTACAACCGCGTCTACAGCCATCTCCACCTCATCCATGAATGCCGGTCGTTTAAGCAGGTCTTCAGGTGGATAACCGGTGATTGTCAATTCCGGGAATACAACCAGATCACATCTGGAATTTTCAGCCCTGCTTGCGACATCACAGATCAGGTGCACGTTACCACTTAAATCACCGACACGCGGGGCTATCTGGGCAATAAATATTTTCATGGACAGCTCAATCGAGGTACAAACATCGCATCACCATAGGAATAGAAGCGATAGCCATCCGCTTTCGCATGTTCATAGGCGGACAGTACGCGTTCGCGACCAGCAAGCGCCGCCACCAGCATAATCAGGGTCGATCTGGGTAAATGAAAATTGGTCAGCAGAGCATCCACCATCCGAAAATGGTAGCCCGGACTGATAAAGATGGAAGTCCTGCCTTCACCCGCCTGCAAACGGCCACTCTGGCCGGCAGCTTCAAGCGTTCTCAAACTGGTCGTACCTACGGCAATGATACGCCGGCCCTCTGATTTGGCCCGGTTGACGATAGCTGCTGTTTCATCGGGTACGATATAGGCTTCCTCATGCATCACATGTTCGTCCAGATTTTCGACCTGCACCGGCTGAAATGTACCGGGGCCGACATGCAGGGTGACATGTGCAAATGTTGCCCCGGCTGACTGCATGGCTGCCATCAGTTCTGCCGTTAAATGCAGACCGGCTGTCGGTGCGGCCACAGCCCCGGAATGGCGCGCAAACACAGTTTGATACCTGGATTTATCGGCCTCGCTATCAGGACGATTGATATAGGGAGGCAACGGCATATGCCCGTGTGTTTCAATGGCGGAAGACACGTCATCAGCAATCAGCCGCACTTCGATATTTTTACCCTTGCGTTCCAGAACTTCGGCGTAAAATGCCCCGGAAAACATGATGACCGTACCCGGCTTCAAGGGCTTGTTGGCCTTGCCCCATGCATGCCACACATCAACAGTGCCAGCGGGTTCAAGCAGCAATATCTCTGCCTTGCCACCACTTTCTTTCTGCCCGACCAAACGGGCCGGAATCACCTTCGTATCATTCAATACCCAGATATCCCCGGTTTGTACCAGATCAGGTAGATTACGAATCCGGCGATCCATCAACTCGCCCTCCGCACCGGACAGACAGAGCAATCGGGAAGAGTCCCGTCCTTCCGGCGGCTGTTTGGCTATGTGGTGTTCAGGCAGCTCATAATCGAAATCTCTGACTTGCATGGCGGCAAATCATACGCACTGGCCCCGGCAATGAAACAACGACATCAATAGCCGGAAATTCTTTCGTGAACACTATGACAATGCCGGGGCAGCGGTAAAACAGTCGCATCGCCGCACCGGCTACAGATACCCGGACTGACAGAAAGGACTGTACGATGTACAGTACATCCGGGCTTTATCCCTTTAGGGAGATGCTGATTTATTGGCTCCTGCCAAAAATCAGAACGCAAAGAGAAATTATGGTTTACACCATCGGTTTTGGCAGGCCATCCATAGCCGGCGCAAAAGCACTGAAT
>CAZBEN010000060.1:2065-6372 GCA_964490955.1 uncultured Zetaproteobacteria bacterium
CAAAAGCACTGAATGAATCAGCGCTTCCTGAAGGCGGTTTCCAGAACCGCCTTCAGTGCAGCCAGTGAATAAGGTTTCTGGATAAATCCGGCTAATCCCCGGTCGCTAAAGCGGATGCCTGCTTCCTGTTCAGGATAACCACTGGCAAGTACAATCTTTACTGTCGGATCCATATTAAGCAGCTCACGGCAACACTCCCGGCCATCCATTCCGGGCATGCTCAGATCCATCAGAACACCGGTTATTTCATCCTGATGCCGGCGATACAAATCCAGTGTTTCAAAACCACCCCGGGCACGCATGGCCTTGAACCCCATATCTTCCACCATTGCCGATGTGACCAGCCTGATATTCCTGTCATCATCCACGATCAGTATAGTGCCTTCCGGCTGCCATTGCCCTTGCTGGTCAGAATTTAACGGAACAGCATCAGAAGCCGACCCTTTGTCCGCTGTTCTGTATTTATGTTCCGGCCAACCGCGCGCTTTCACTCAATAATTTCCACACCATTTGCTGTGCCCATGAGTACAACATCGGCACCCTGATGCGAAAAAATGCCATTGGTCACGACACCGGGAATACTGTTGAGATGATCTTCCAGCCCCAGCGCATCGGTAATGCTCAAACCGTGCACATCGATAATAATATTGCCATTATCTGTCATGAAACCTTCACGCAATACCGGGTTACCACCCAGGCCTCTGGCCACATTGGCGACCAGCGCTCCGGCCATTGGAATCACTTCAATCGGCAAAGGGAAAGCACCGAGATGATCAACCTTCTTGCTCTCATCCACAATGCAGACAAATGCATCGGAAGCCGCCGCCACAATTTTCTCACGTGTCAGAGCACCGCCGCCGCCCTTGGTCAGGTTTTTGCCACCATCAAATTCATCTGCACCATCGATATACACGGACAGTGAATCCACCCGGGAAAGTGCTTCGTTCAATTCCAGCACGGGAATACCATGCCCCTGCAGGCGCTCAGCCGTTGCTTCCGAACTGGCTACTGTTCCGATGATGTCATTTTTCATACCCGCCAGTGCATCAATAAACATATTGGCGGTAGAGCCTGTGCCGACGCCGACAATAGTATCCGCCTTGACATATTTCAGCGCCGCTTCGGCCACTTTCTGTTTCATTTCATCCTGAGTCATGGTTTCCCTCCTTCATCTTGTCGGCAGACTAGCCATTTGCCCGCCGTTCGGCAAAGCGGACAGGTCTGTTTGTTGCTAACAAGCGGACAGTCAATTAAGGAGAAGTTGATATTTTGCAGGATGCAATAAATCAGCTTCTCCCTAGTGTAACGCACATGATGGATTCATCCATGTTTGAACATATTGTCACAAGCGACCTTGTACTGAGCGTACTTGTTGTGTTGGGTATTTTGCAACTAACATGGTTCTCGGTGATGTTTCTGCGACGGGGCATGCCACCGGAAAGTATTCAATACGCCATTCCACCCCTGTTAACCATCTGGGTGCTGATGTGGCCGGTTTATGTTGATGCCCGCTGGCTTTGGATCGGAATGGCAACACTGATGCTTCCGCCCGTGTTATCCTGTCTGCTCACATCACCTTTCTGGCAACAACTGCGAACAGCCTGGTCGACGCAAACGATAGATCCAGAACTCAGGATGTACCCTGTTCTTCCATTGCCGCCGATGACCCATTTTCTGACTGCTTTATTCATTACAGGCGTCTGGTTTCAACACATCCCCGAATTTGGTTTCGGTCTGGCGCTCTGCCTTTGCCTGGCTTTTCGATCTGTGGACCTGATCGATCAACTGGCTGTGAATAAATTTTCGTTCCTTAAACTTGGTTTCCCAGCCCACCCGGAACAGACACTGGCAAGTCATCTCGTACTGATTGTCATGTGCACAATCCTGCTGTGCTGGAGTCTGCATGTATTTCACGGTACGGACTGGCAGGCGCTATTGATTGCAACACTGATTACAGCCCTGACAGCTTCCGCTACCCGGGCGCTCGTGCCTGGTCAATGGAACGCACCGGCCGCCATGCTGAGTATGGGTTTTGTGATGTGGCTTTTGTAAGCTTTATCCTGATCAATAGGGATCGTCATTATTCAGGTCTGGTGGAATAAACCCTTCGACGCGCTCAACGCCGGTCCGGATTGAACCATCCGGCAACAATTCCAGCCAACGATAACCCGGAGAAACGCCATCCAGACAGAAATTATCCTGCAACGGCATGAATTGCATACAGGTCGAAGGCGTACCGAGTATGCGAACGTTACCGCGCATCACATCAAATGATTGATGGATATGACCGCATATCATTGCACGCACCTGTGGAAAACGCTCGATGACTGACCATAGCCTGTCCTGATTCTTCAAGCCAATGTTATCCAGCCAGCGACTGCCGATATCAACGGGATGATGATGTATTGCAACCAGCACATGAAGATGATCCTTTGCAGAAAGCAGCTGCTCGAGTCGATCCAGTTCCGCCTCGGCAAGCAGACCGCCAACGCTGCCCCGTTCATGTGAATTCAGCGCAATCACCTTCCAACCGGCCATGGTGAGACAATCCGAATAACTGAAAATTTCCTTCAGGGCCGGAATCAGGCTGTTACGCAACGCCGACAAACTGGCATGATTACCCGGCGTCACCATAAACGGCACCGACCAGTGCCCAAGCATGGCGGCCAGCCGTTTGTAGGTGGAAGGTAATTCATCCTGAGCCAGATCACCGCCGAGAATGATGACATCCGG
Source organism: uncultured Zetaproteobacteria bacterium (assembly GCA_964490955.1). Taxonomy (GTDB): domain Bacteria; phylum Pseudomonadota; class Zetaproteobacteria; order Mariprofundales; family Mariprofundaceae; genus Mariprofundus. Next base: position 4,799 of record CAZBEN010000060.1, read on the forward strand.
GTCGGTACAATGATGACGTGCGTGCGCAAGCACTGCAGCCAGACTATCATTGGAACAAATCCCCTTGATCATCTGCCCGGGGTCGGTATAGATATGAAAATCCGTCATATGTAACAGACGAACAGACCTTGAATCCTGCTCCCCTTCGTTTTTGCGCAACAGCTGGAACAGTTTTTCGGCAACCGGCGACAATGATGTGGCATGAACCCGAAAAACAGCCGGATCCGTATTAATCTGCCGGGTTACTTTCACATACAGTTCATTTGTCAGGATATTTCCCGCCGTATCCAGCAGCATGATTCTGAGGTCACTGAAGTCGCTGCATGGCTGATCAGCCATGATCTCCATATCGCGTTGCCCGAGTTTAACAATCCGGCCACCAAAACCATCCGCCAGGTGCTTGCCGCTCAGCGGCATAATCCGCACATCAACAGGTCTCTCCAGTTGAGTCCCTTCAGTCGATTCAGGCTCGGGCAATTGCAACGGCTCATCTCCGGATATGCCACCGATATCGTAAATGGTAATAGCCTCGCTCAAACCTTTGGGCATCACGCTCATCTGCCCGTCAACCCTGAGCAGCCCGTGGCACTCTTCTTTCGTGTTTTCAGAAACCAGAATCTGGCCGCCGATGGTATAGGATTCGATTCTTGATGCGGTGTTTACCACCCGACCTACCACACCGTATTTGGTTCGTTTGCTGGAACCGATATTACCGACAATCACCTCACCGGTATTAATGCCGATACCCATCTCGACAGCAGGGAAACCTGCCTGTTTGTACTGGCGATTCACTTCCTGCATGGCCAGCTGCATATCAACCGCGCACCTGACCGCACGCAACGCATCATCCTCGCGCAGAACAGGTGCGCCGAAAATGACCAGAATGGCATCGCCGATAAATTCATCAATGGTACCCTGATGTTTCTGAATCACTTCAGTCATGTGAGCAAGGAAAATATTGATCATGTTCACCACGGTTTCGGCCGGCAAGCGCTCACCAATGGATGTAAATCCGCGCAAATCGGCCATCATGATAGACAAATGCCGTTTTTCACCCCCCAGTTTCAGGCCTTCAGGCGAATCAATCAGATTATCGACAATTTCATCCGACAGATAACGCCCGAATGTTTCCCGAATAAAACGATAGGCTGAACGCAATTGAAGGTGAGTTTTAACTCTGGCCAGTACAATAGCCGGTGTCACGGGCTTGTTAATATAGTCCACACCACCGGCTTCGAATCCCTGCACCTCATCACAAACTTCATTCATGGCTGTGACGAAAATAACCGGCATGCCCTCGGTACGCGGCTCTGCTTTCAACCTGCGGCAGACCTCGAAGCCATCCATGCCCGGCATCATGACATCCAGCAAAACCAGATCGGGTGGTTGACCCGAAACACAGAGCTTCAATGCCTGTTCACCGTTAATAGCCACCTGTACCTTGTAGAGGGGTTTCAGCAAGCCCCTGAGCACATCGATATTCTCGGGTGTATCATCCACGACCAGAATCGTAGCTCTGTCCCGGCGCACTTCATTGTCCATCTTCATAGTCTGCATCATCCTGATTTTATTCA
>CAZBEN010000061.1:0-6364 GCA_964490955.1 uncultured Zetaproteobacteria bacterium
CGTACGCTCCCCGGCCAAGATAAATCTGGTTCAGATAAAGATAGAGGATATCATCTTTGGTAAATGCCTGCTCAATTCGATAAGCCAGAATCGCTTCACGGATTTTTCGGGTATAAGAACGCTCGGATGACAGCAGGAAATTCTTGGCTACCTGCTGAGTAATGGTCGAACCACCCTGTACGGTGTGACCGGCACGCAGATTGGCCAGTGCCGCCGAAAGAATACGGGCCGGATTGATGCCCGGATGTTCGTAGAATTGCTGATCTTCAGCAGCCAAAAATGCATGTTTCAATTTTGTCGGAATTTGCTTGAATGGTGTCAGAATACGGTGCTCATCTGCATATTCAGCAATCAGTTCGCCATCGGTATTATAAACCCGGGAAACCAGCGGCGGTCGATAATCAGACAACGCTCCCAATTCCGGCAGGTTGCTGGAAAACAAGATATAACCTATGGTAATGCCCATCACAGACAGAAGCCCTAAGGAGATTACTATTTTGGCGATGAAGGAGATGATGCGCATTAAGCCAAATCTAAGCGGAAGTAATCAGGACAGGCAAGCCGGAGTTTTTTATGGCTTCTCTTATTGATGGGCGGCAGCGAGGGTTTTCGCTGCTGGAACTATTGGTAGTCATACTCATTATGGGGGTTATGGGTGCCATTGCGATACCTGCTTTTTCTGACTGGCGCGAGAAACAAGTAGTACGCAATATAACGCAAACGCTGCTGGCCCAACTAAAGCAGGCGCGGGTGCTGGCCGTATCGGGAAACCGTAGTGTGCGTATCAGCTTTTCTCCCAAATTCTATGTCTTTGATGCAAATACAACCGGCAGCTGCAGTACATGTAGAAATGAACAGGTTAATCTCAGCCAGTTTTCAGACAACCTGTCGGTTGTAAGTAATAAAAATCCGATCTCTTTTAGCAGTCGGGGAACGGCAGGAAATGCTACAGTAACATTATCTGCCGGAGGTCACAGTAAAAAAATCAAAATTAATCTTATTGGCAGGGCTTATTTGCAATGAGCAGCAATAAACCGATGTCAGGATTTACGCTGGTCGAAATCCTTGTCGCACTAGTGATTATTTCGGTGGCAGTCCTCTCTATTGGCAGCTTTTCCATTTCCATCGTCGGCAGCGACCAGGTTTCACGAGAGCGTGCAACTGCAGTATCTCTGGCCGAGCAGATACTGGAGTACTGGCAGCATGATGCCAACGATTACGCGCCGTTAATTGCAACCGCTGACTGTAACTTGACCACCTCAACAACCGCTCCGGCTTATCCGGTCAAGGTGACTTGCACGCCAACATCAGGCATGCGCATTCCCTACACTATTATAACTGATCAGCAACAGGCAGCTGGGCCGTTACCGGCCAGTCTGTCTTCGTTCAAGAACTTTACCAAACAGGGATATAATATCACGCCGAAGACCAAGGCAGTCACGGTATCGTGGACAAACCGAGGCAAAGCACACATAGTCTATCTGACTAATTTATCGAAGGTACAATAATGGAATCAGCCTCATTATACAGCCATAAGATGGTGCTTTCTGCCTTGCAACATGAACGTGGATTCACACTGATCGAGATGCTTATCAGTCTGACCATGGGTCTGGTCATTATTGCCGGTATCGCTACAGTATTTATTTCCACCAGCCAGACATCGAGCGTTATATCTTCCCGTACCGAACGTATGGGCGATCTGTTTTTGGCTACCCATCTAATGCAGGCGGGCTTACGTGAGTCAATAAGCCTGCCAGATCCGGCTATGCCTATTTTGACCAACCTTGCAAACCGGGGAGTAGCTATTCCGACCGGATACCCGGCCAGCGACACCGTGTTTACCTCTCTGCCTTATTGGGATGCTGCCAGTAATACCCTGACCTACCAGAACCTTGAAGGTAACGTCGGCATATTCCATTACCAACATAGCAGCAAGGACAGCATTTCCTGGTTAAGGCCTCTGGCATCAGGCGTTTCCGGCTCAAAAAACTTTCAGGAATTAATTCGAGACCTGGATACCACCAACGGTATGATTGTATCCCCTATAAACGGAGGAATCAATGTGACTCTGCAGTCAGCATACTATAACGAACAACATCAAAACCAGATAACCTCTTTAGCGTTTAAGATGTGGCCACGGAATTAGCCGTGAGATATTTGCCAATGATACCTACAGACACTAGGGGAAATGACCGGGGATTTGTACTGGTAACCTCCTTGATTCTGCTCAGTCTGTTGACTTTGATGTCACTGGCGATGTTTTATTCCAGTCGCTCGGCAACCCAGACCAGTTCCGGGGCACAAAGCTCAACCGAAGCTTATTATTATGCCGAATCCGCAGTGAATTATATCTCATGGGCATTGATCAATGATGCCGAGTTTGATAATTATAAATCATATTCAGGCAGCTATATCGCCACTGCATTCGGTGAACCGCTTGTACCTGCCGCATCGGCAACACTTGGAGATTATAGCGAGCTAATGGGTTATTTATGGTACCCTGGTCCCACTGGGGCTGCCGGCCCCAAGGCCGTAGACACCCCTGCAACCGCATATACTGATGGGCAATTGATGTATTTTGACAACTCACCAATGAGTTCCCGTTTCCTGTGCATGGAAAGTGCAACCTCCTTTCCCAATTGCGTGGACATTACTGTTGACCCAGGCAAACGCGTCGAACCATCCATGTACCATATCAGTAGCAAATTGCCGCGCTATATTAAACTGGATATAGCCACTGACGGCACGATCACCCCATCCATTCCGAAATTGCCACATCATGCTATTCCGATCGCGGGAGAGGATATTCCTGAAAATGGCGCTATTGTCTGGCTTACTGCTGCTGATCCAAATAACATTGATCATGATATTGAAATATTCCCACTGGACCCGGACCCTGCCAATCCCTACGGCGGCACGTTGCCAAGCACATGTATAGGAAACACCTTGCCGAACTGCCCCTGTAACAGTGCCCACGAATTGGCCAATGATAAGTTTTCAACCGCCCAGGCCTGCGATGCCCATACCGGATTGTGGTTGCCCGGCTACAGCATTGCAGCGTATGCCATTGGTTATGTGAACGGGAGACCCAGCCATATGCTGCGTTCTGTGATCAGAATCAATTAACCGTTGGAGATGATTTTTGTGATACAGGTCATAGACATGCATCAAATCAAGCTGCTAGAAACAGCATATTGTTACCATAAAATCGTAGACTTTGGATGACACATCGAAAAAACAGGAGAAGTAAGATGAAAATTCGATCTATCGCAACTGGCATTTTTGCAATATTTTTATTCATGGGACTCAATGTTTCCCAAAAGACAACAGAAGGTGGGATGACAACGGACATAGGGCTTGTTCCTGTAGTCATTGCCAAAGATGAGGCTGGCAAAGGTAAGGCTGATATTTGTCATAAAGGCCACACAATCAATGTTTCAACTTCAGCAGTGAGTGCACATTTGGCTCATGGCGATCAATTGGGAGCGTGTCAGCCGGCTCCTGTGTGTGTTGCCGATGACGATACTGCTGACAAAGCGAAAAAAGCTGACAAGACAGCTAAGGATGCCAAGGATAGCAAAGACAAGGCTGACAAAGACAAGGCTGATATAGATGCTGATAAAGATTCCTCGGCCAAAGATAAAAAAGATGCCAAGGACAAGGCTGACAAGGCAGATAAGGATGCAAAGGATGCCAAGGACAAGGCTGACAAGGCAGATAAGGATGCAAAGGACACCAAGGACAAAGCTGACAAAGCGCCTTGTACAACCAAGGATGGCAAAAAGGGGCATTGGAGCAAAGGCCCAGGCAAACCAACACCGGAAGCGTTTCGTGAACTGCACGGCAACTAATCCGATCATGTAAACATGTCTTCATTCAAAATAGCGTCTTTTCGAAGGCGCTATTTTTTTATTTCTTCCAAATTAGGCATAGTTACAACCCTAACGCACATGGGTTATTTCTGCCCCGTAATAAACAAATTGTTTGAAGCAACGGGTGTTGCTCCAAACAATGCGATAGTTCCAATGGCTACAGGGCGGAAAAATCATGCAGGCGCTTTGTTTGTTTCATGTTAAGAGGTAATGATGCACCGAAGAACATTATCATATGATATTTTCGTGCTGCTGATGTGGCTATCCGGATTGGCGGGTATATCCTACGAAATTCTCTATGGCAGGATTCTGGGGAATATGATTGGTGACCAGTTTGTTGTGTCAGCAGCCATATTGATGACATTTTTGCTCGGCATCGGCCTTGGTTCTGCCCTGTCTCACCGGTTATGGCCCTGGCTGTGGGCGATTGAGGGTGGCATCGGTGCGTACGGATTACTGATCGCATTAAATCAGCCACAGCTGGAAAATATTGTTTATGCCGGCTCATCGCTGCTTGCCGACAGTCTGCTTGGCAGTGTAACAGCCTGTGTTCTTATCCTGATTATACCCGCTTTCCTGATTGGCTGCAGTGTTCCTCTGTTTGCAGGCTATTTAAGCAGGCTCCATTCCAAATCAAGGGACTCATTCGCACAGGTATATATGGTTTACAATTTCGGTGCTGCACTGACTGCTTTGTTGATCGAATTCTATATTATCCGGAAGCTGGGCATTCAGGGCACAGTTGTGATGTTTGCCATAACGAACCTGCTAATTGCTGTCGGCATCAAATATTTTTTTACTAGCGATGAAACACTACAGCATATTCAGAACCAAACTGCCTCACCACAACTTTCCTCACTGAAAAAACTGCTATTCAAAGTACCATGGCATGCACTTTCCGCCCTGATTCTTGCCAGTATTGCTTCAGCCGTATTCCAACTGTTTATGGTGAAATATTCGGAACTTGTTTTCGGGCCGTTTCGCGAATCATTTGCGCTGGTGCTATCGCTGGTGCTGTCCGGCCTTACACTTGGTGCCTTGCTGGTCAAATTTTTCAAGCCGGGATTCCAGACTGTCATGTGGATGAATCTGGCAGGTTTAATCTGGCTAATGCTGGCTGCCGGTGGTGCAACTTATGTCTATGCCGCCCTGTATCCATTGACCGGGGATTCATTCTGGTTTGTTATCTTCCTGAAATGGCTGATGCTTGCGGTGTTAATGCTTCTGCCTGCTACCACTTTTGGAGCAACCATACCATCCCTGTTATCTCATCAAGGTGAAGTAAGCCACGAATCCGGCACATTGCTGTTCGTCTCCTCCATGGCCAATGTCGCCGGTTTTTTACTCATGGTATTCCTGCTTCATCGCTATCTGGATTACGGCATACAGCTATTGATTATCGGTTCTTTTTCTGTACTGGCAGTTGTTGCGTATCAACGCTTTCATCTACGTAGTTTGATAATGGCATCGCTGGTGTTGGCCGGAATGGGCATGGCATATCAACAGCAGTGGGATGAGGATCTGCTCTATTTGAGTTACACCAACTTTAAAAATTCCGATAACCTGATTGACGCACGCCAAAGCGTTGGTTCTGCCGAACGATATAAGGGGTACCAGGATGTATTTGCTATCAACTGGATGGATGGTGATCCATACTTTTTTATCAATGGATATACCAGCATTCCACTGAACAATCCTTCAGAAAAAATTGTTGGAGGACTTTCGACGCTGTTTGCACCACGCCTCGATAATGCGCTGGTATTGGGCCTGGGGAGCGGAGCCACTGCATCGGCGGTAGGGCTGTTTTTTGAGCAGACTGATGTAGTGGAAATCAATCCGGTGGTGCGGGAAAACCTGTTCCGTATGGCAGCATGGAATTTCGATATTGAGCATAATTCCCACATTAATATTACCGTGGATGATGCGATTCATTTCGTAAAATCAGGCGAAAAACAATACTCCCTAATTTTGAATACGGTAACTACACCGCTCTACTTCAGTTCATCAAAACTTTATACCCGGGACTTTTTTGATGATGTGAAAGCGCGATTAAACAATGATGGTGTCTACGTGACATGGATGGATTCGCGCATCGGGGATGTCGGCAGTGATATTATCCTTCGATCTTTGCAGCAGAGCTTCAAGCATTGCGCCCTTTTGTATGTAAAGTCGTCATATTTTTTACTGGTCGCTTCGGATAAACCATTGAAAATGAACCAACAAAAGGCTGTCGTAACACAGCCTGATTTGCGTGAAAACCTGATGCAAAAGCACCGGATTATGAGTGCCTGGCTGCCTTATCAGCTGATAACCACGGATCTGTTTTCACTGATCAAAAACAAGGATGGGATACTCAACACAGCGGACTATCCGGCATTGGAATTTGAGATGGCCAGATTACAGGAGAGTGGTATTCCTGAATTCAAAAAACGGCTGCTGGCTCATTTCGATATTCGCCAGATAGAACAGGCTATGCCGATTAAAACAGCAGC
>CAZBEN010000062.1:0-6164 GCA_964490955.1 uncultured Zetaproteobacteria bacterium
TGAAGGAGAGGGCTAATGCCTAAGGTCTGGATTGCGGACAAAATGAGTAGCCGAGCTATTGAAGTGTTCAAGGCGCGCGGCGTGGATGTGGACTACAAGCCGGGGCTGTCGGACGAAGAGAAACTGGCCATCGCCGATGATTACGATGCGATTGCCGTGCGTTCATCAACAACCCTGAAAGGTGAGCTGCTTGATGCGGCCAAACGCGTCAAGGTGATCGGTCGGGCCGGTATCGGGGTGGATAATATCGATGTCGAGGGCTGTTCGCGTCGTGGTGTCGTGGTGATGAATACACCGTTCGGCAATACGATTACCACGGCTGAGCTGGCCGTATCTCATATTGTGGCTGCTGCACGTATGATTTCGCAGGCATCCGAATCGACCCGTGCCGGACGTTGGGAGAAGTCCCGTTTTATGGGTATGGAGTTGACCGGTAAAAAAGCCGGTGTGATCGGGGCCGGTAATATCGGCGCGATTGTCTGCGATCGTTTGAAAGGGCTGCACATGTCTGTGTTTGTGTACGATCCGTTTATTTCCGATGAGCGTGCGGCAGCCATGGGCGTAAGCAAGGTTGAGACGGTGGCCGAACTGGCTGAAACAGTTGATGTGTTGACCATCCATGTACCATTGCTCGATGCCACCCGTAATCTGATCAATGCCGATATCATAGGGTGCATGAAAAAAGGTTCGATTATTGTCAATTGCGCTCGTGGTGGCATTGTCGATGAGGATGCGTTGTATGATGCCTGCAAATCCGGCCATCTGCGCGCTGCAGCACTGGATGTATATGCTAACGAACCGGCCCGTGAGAATCGTTTATTCGAGCTGGATAATATCAGTTTCACACCACATATCGGTGCATCTACCGACGAGGCTCAGGAGAATGTGGCCGTACAGGTGGCCGAGCAGATGTCCGACTATCTTCTCTCCGGTATTGTATCAAACGCGGTGAATGTGCCGTCGTTGTCCGAGGAGGAACAGCGTTTGCTGGCACCTTATCTCTTACTGGCAGAACGTATGGGGCGTTTTATTGGTCAGACCATGAAACCGGGTTACTCCAGAGTAAAAGCCAGCTTTGAAGGCCATGCATCGCACATCAATCGCAAGCCGTTGATCAACACGATGTTGCAGGGGTTGTTATCGCACAGTATGGAAGATGTGAATGCGGTTAATGCCGGCATGCTGGCCAAGGATCGCGGCATTGAGATCGCTGAATTTGCCTGCGAAGCGCAGGATCGTTTTTCCACTCTGATCCGGCTGGAAGTCGAGGGAGATGAAGGTTATCGCTGCGTGTCGGGCACGTTGTTTGATGAAACCCGCCCTCGCTTTGTCAGCTTTGATACCTGTGATGTGGAAATGGCACCCGAGGGTAATCTGATTGTCATCCAGAACGAGGACAAGCCGGGCATGATTGCATCGATGGGTACTATACTGGCTGAAGCGGGCATCAATATCGGCGATTTCAGGCTGGGTCGTCGGGAAGATGCCGATACCGCAGTTGCTATTATTCAGGTGGATACCCCGCCTTCACAGGAAGTGCTGGATAAACTGGCAGCCTTGCCTGATATGCTGGTGGTGCGTTATGCTGAACTGGGAGATATGTGATGCCGACGCATAAACCTGTCATTGGTTTGAATGACGCGTTCGGTGCCCAGGCCAGAGCATTGCGTCGTCTGCAGGGTGATATTCTGAAGCTGTTTGCTAAATCCGGTTATGAGGAAGTGATTCCGCCTATACTGGAGCGTCCGGATTCGATGCAATCCGGTGCAGGCCGTTTTCTGGCCGATCAGACAGTGGTGTTTTCCGATCCGGCAGGGGCGGGAACGCTGGCGATTCGTTCGGATATGACACCGCAGATTGCCCGCATTGCCGCGACCCGTTTGCAGCATGAAAAAATCCTCAAACTCTGTTATTCCGGCACTGTCATGCTGGCGCGCCCCGATGTGCGGGGTGGTTCCCGTCAGCAGTGGCAGACCGGGGTGGAATGTCTTGGTGTAGCTGGCAGGGATGGCGATATCGAAGTCATGCATCTGGCGGCGCGTACCATGTTGGTCGCCGGATTCGATCAGCCGGTATTACAGGTCGGCCATATTGGTTTGCTCAAGGCACTGGTGGCGGGGAGTGATACTCCGCTGGAAACATGGACAGCGAAAATATCACATCGTTCACCGGATGATTTGTCTGAATTAATAGCTACAGAACAGCTGTCTGATACGGTGAGCAGCGCATTGCTGGAAATGGTATCGGGTATTGCTGATCAGCAATGGATTCGTGCCCATATCGGTCTAATAAATGCTGATTTTGATCATGCTGCTAATGAGTTGCTGAGCTTAATTAAAGAACTGGGTGAAGAACTGGAAGGCCATGTAAGTGTCTATGCTGATGCTGCTGTGATGCCACGTTTCCTATATCATAGCGGCATCCTGTTTGCCGGCTTTGCTTCCGGTGTGGCTCAGGCATTGCTGCATGGTGGTCGCTATGATGCGATGATGGCAGCACATGGCAGGGATATGCCGGCGACCGGTTTTTCATGTGATTTGTGGGCGCTGATTAACGCAGGCTAAGATTTAAAAGTCTTTTCACCGCAGAGTACGCAGAGTACGTAGAGGAAAAACAAAGAATAACAGATTGAGTTCATTCCAGTCGTTATTTGTGAATATCTTCCTTCGCGCTCTTCGTGATCTTCGTGGTGCAAAATCGAGGTTGAAAAGATGACAAATACTGTAGCGATTGGAATTCAGTGGGGTGATGAGGGCAAGGGCAAGATCGTTGATCTGCTGACACCCGATGTGGATGTGGTGGCCCGTTTTCAGGGTGGTCCGAATGCCGGCCATACACTGGTGATTGGCGATCAGAAAACTGTCCTGAATCATATTCCGTCCGGTATCCTGCATGAGAATACAGCCTGTCTGATTGGTAACGGTACTGTGGTGGATCCATTCCACCTGGTTGAAGAGATGGATACGCTGATTAAAGCAGGCCTGCCGGTGTCCGAACGTTTGAAGATTTCCGAGCGCTGCCAGTTGATTTTGCCCTATCACCGGGCGCTGGATGCAGCGCGTGAAGCGGCCAAGGGCAAGGATAAAATCGGTACAACCGGCAAGGGCATCGGTCCGTGTTATGAAGACAAGACCGCCCGGCGCGGTATTCGCCTGATTGATTTGAAATCGGCTAATTTGAATACACGCATTGATGCCAATCTCGAATATGTCAATTTCATGCTGGTGGAGTATCTGAAAGCAGAAACGATTCCACGTGAAGCAGTGGACAAAGCACTGGATCTGGCGCGTGAGCGCCTGTTGCCGCTGGCTGCCGATGTACCGCTGATTCTGCAACGGCATATCAAAGCTGGTGACAGCGTATTGTATGAAGGTGCGCAGGGTTCGATGCTGGATGTCGATCATGGTACATATCCGTATGTAACATCATCGAATACCGTAGCCGGTGCTGCACTGGCCGGTTTGGGTGTCGGCCCCGGTCAGGTCGATGAGGTATTGGGCATTTGCAAGGCTTATACGACACGTGTCGGTTCCGGCCCGTTCCCGACAGAGTTGTACAATGCCGAAGGTATGAATTGCCCGTCCGGTAAACACATGGCCGAACGCGGCCAGGAATTCGGTGCCACCACCGGTCGCCCGCGCCGCACCGGCTGGTTTGACGGGCCGGTGGTGCAGCATGCCGTACGCATTAATGGTGTGACAGGGCTGGCGATTACCAAGCTCGACGTGCTCGATGGTCTGGAAGAAGTGAAACTGTGCGTGGCTTATGAACTGAACGGTGAACGCCTGGAATCTATTCCTGCCTGCTGTCATCAGCTGGATGCCGTGATTCCGGTTTATGAAACCCTGCAGGGCTGGAGCGATAATACATTTGGTGCGACTTCAATGGATCAGTTGCCGGCCAATGCTGTCGCATTGCTCAAACGTATCGAAGAGGTATGCGAATGCCCGATAGCGATGCTGTCCACGGGACCTGATCGCAACCACATCATCCATCTGCACTGACAAAATATCTACCGCATTGAAGCGATGAATATTTCGGAAGTGTGAACAGGCCCTCCTAGCTGTTTGTCCGGATAAACGCTTCGATGCGTGTTTTGATCTGATCGCGCACGCGGCGGAATTCGGCCATGATCTCTTCTTCGCTGCCGCTGGCTTTGGCAGGATCGGAAAAAGGCCAGTGCACACGTTTTCCGGCAATAGAGAAAGCAGGGCAGTGCGCATCGGCATGGCTGCATACGGTTATCAGCAGATCCAGCGACGCCAATATATCAGGGTTGATCACTTCTGATTCCTGACTGGAAATATCCACTCCGGCTTCCCGCATCGCTGTAATGGCGCGCGGGTTTTTCCCATGCGCCTCAATGCCGGCTGAAAACACTTCATAATCATCACCGCCCAGATGTTTCATCCAGCCCTCGGCCATCTGTGAACGACATGAATTGCCAGTGCATAAAAACAGTACCCGTTTTTTTGTCATTGAAGGACTCCTTTGTGAATACCGGATTCATACCATGTTTTGCTGCGATTGACGATATTAGTAACCGAGAGCATCACCGGCACTTCGACTAATACGCCGACCACTGTGGCCAGTGCGGCACCGGATTCAAAGCCAAACAGGGCAATGGCGGCCGCTACAGCAAGCTCGAAAAAATTGGATGCACCGATCAGTGCCGATGGGCCTGCAATGCAGTGGGCTACACCCAACTTGCGGTTCAGCCAGTAAGCGAGCATGGAATTGAAATAGACCTGAATGGTAATCGGAATGGCCAGTAATAGAATGATCAGCGGTTGTGACAGAATTTGTTCACCCTGAAACCCGAATAATAATACCACTGTCACCAGCAGTGCAGCCATCGAAGCTGGATCCATGATGTGCAACACATCATCCAGCCTGTTTTTAGCCAGCAGGATGTTACGGGTGATATAGGCCAGAATTACCGGAATTACGATATACAGTAGTACGGAGAGAAATAGCGTATCCCATGGTACAGTAATTGATGCCACACCGAGAAGCAGGCCGACAATTGGTGCGAATGCAAAGATCATAATCACATCATTCAGTGCCACCTGTGAAAGTGTGAACTGGGGATGGCCGTCCACCAGCCGTGACCAGACAAACACCATCGCCGTGCACGGCGCGGCGGCGAGTAGAATCAGACCTGCGATGTATTCAGGGATTTTATCCGCATCGAGCAGGGGAGCGAACAGATATTGCAGAAACAGCCACCCGAGTAGCGCCATCGAAAATGGTTTGACCAGCCAGTTGATGCCCAGAGTCACCCCGATCCCACGGCGGTGGTGCCACACTTCATGCAGGGCGGAATAGTCGATTTTAAGCAGCATGGGGAAAATCATGGCCCAGATCAGAACAGCAACCGGCAGATTAATGTGCGCCACTTCCATGCCGCCCAGTGCGTGGAATGTATATGGAAATAATGTACCCAATCCAATCCCTGCAACAATGCACAGAAACACCCATAGGGTTAGATATCGCGCAAACAATCCCATATTCTTTTTGCTATCGGATGACATTATGACCTCCACCTGCATTGGACAAACTATATTCGCATATCCGGATATAATCAACCTGTAGAGTGTTCGGGCTGTGAGTTTAAATTAGGGTGTTAGCAGGAGATGTTTTTTACTCGTTTGAGGTCTTCGGCCAGTACGGGTTCGATCCGGTTCAGTGCTGCAAGTTCCTTGATGATAGCGGCATAGGGACTGTCATCTCCTATGCCCAGGCGATAGTGCACCCATGACTTGTCTCTCCGACCGATCACCAGTCCGGCATTTCGCAGGGTGTTCAGGTGGCGGGAGATGCTGCTTTGCGGCAGTTCGAATATTTGCATAAAGTGGCAGACGCATAACTCATCTCTCCGGGTGAGCAAGTGAATGATACGTAAGCGGATTGGGTCGGCCAGCGCCTTGAAGAACGTGACCGAAGGCATCGGTATATCCGAATTTGAGAGAGTGGAAGAGAAGCCGACCATGCCGATAAGTGTGGCGCGCCATAGTCTGGAATTCAACTTTGGAAAAATTCACTTGACCCTGGAGTATACTCCATGTTTTATCATTCGCCCATGAAGATTGGTGAGTTATCCAAAAAAACCGGCGTATCCATTGATACAGTGCGTTATTACGAACAGCGTGGATTGATTCCAC
>CAZBEN010000063.1:0-3572 GCA_964490955.1 uncultured Zetaproteobacteria bacterium
AGACAGGCTCAAACGGCTGGCTGCGGGGCGCCCCCCCATCGGTCAGACATTCGATTTGCACGGCATGACGCGTGATCAGGCGCTGGATCTGCTGGAACAGGGTGTCGGGAAGGCCATTGGCGAAAGCAAGCGTGTCATCTGTATTATTCACGGGCGTGGCTTGCATTCGCAGGGCAAGGCGGTGTTGAAAGAATCAGTTTATCACTGGCTCAGACAGGGTGTTTTTGCACATACGGTACTGGCAGTGATTCCACAGCCGGGTAGTGGCGGCGGTGCCTGTCTGGTGCTGTTGCGCCGGCAATAAGGTTTTGGAGCAGGCTTATGAACAGCTTATGGGATGAAGAGCAGGTTACTGCCATCGCTGATGATCCGTTGGCGCTGAGGGTGTATACATCGCAATTGCTGGGTGCTGAACCATCGCTGGTGTTGCATGGTGGCGGTAATACCTCACTCAAGGACGATGTAGCCAATTTGTTTGGAGATACCGAGCGCATTCTCTTTGTAAAGGGCAGCGGCTGGGATCTGGCGACGATCGAGAAGGCGGGTTTTTCGCCGGTACGATTTGATGTGCTGAAGAAAATGGTGCAACTGGAAGCGCTGAGTGATTCGGACATGGTGAATGCCCAGCGTGCTGCCATGATAAATCCCAATGCGCCCAATCCATCGGTTGAAGCGATTTTACATGCAATTATCCCGTTTACCTTTGTCGATCATACCCATGCCGATGCAGTGGTGACGATCAGTAATACTGCCGATGGCGAAGCTCGCCTCAAAGAGATCTACGGTGATGAGGTATTGATTCTGCCCTATATTATGCCGGGCTTTGTGCTGGCCAGACAAGTGTATGAGATGACCGCGTCGATTAAGTGGTCAAAACTGAAAGGGATCGTATTGCTGCATCACGGCGTATTCACTTTTGCAGATCATGCCCGCCAAAGTTACGAGAACATGATTCATCTGGTTACGCAGGCGGAAGCATACCTGGCTGCACATGCAGCTCCCGGCCCTGTTACATCGGCTTCGGTTCCCCTCGATTTGAAGCAATTGGCCGCAATACGCAGGTCGGTATCACTGGCTCGCGGCGCACCGGTTCTCGCGCAGTTAAATAGCGATGCCAATGCTGTTAATTTTTCGTCCCGGCAAGATGTTGGTGATATCGCCGCACGAGGGCCATTGACACCTGATCACGTGATACGCACCAAACGTACAGCCATGATTATCGATGATGATGCGATGGCAAGTGTGGCATCGTTTGCTGCTGACTACCGCGAATACTTTAGACGCCACTATGATAGTAGCCTTGCCTGCCTGGATTCGGCGCCGCGTTGGGCGTTGTGGCCGGGACGTGGCACGCTGTCTTTCGGAACTACGCCTGGAGAATGCAATAGCATTGCCGATATCAGCCGTCATACCATGCAGGCGATTTCGCGTGCCGAATTACTGGGTGGCTGGAAGGCATTACCGGAAAAAGATATTTTTGATCTGGAATATTGGGAATTGGAACAGGCCAAGCTTAAGAAAGGTGGAACCGTTCCCGAATTTCAAGGCAAAGTGGCGTTGGTCACCGGAGCGGCCAGTGGTATTGGTTCTGCCTGTGTGGAAGCGCTGTTGGAACGGGGTGCTGTTGTGGCGGCGCTTGATATTAACACGGATATTAGCAAAAAAATTCCGGCCGAGAGTACGCTCGGCATAGTTTGTGATATGAATGATCCCGTTGCTGTTCACGAGGCAGTTGAAACATGCATCAGCAGTTTCGGCGGGCTGGATATTGTGGTTAGCAATGCAGGGATATTTCCTCCAAGCAGCAATATTGAAGAGATGGATGCGGAGACATGGCAGCAAAGTATGGATCTGAATCTCACCAGTCATCAGTGCCTGATACAGGAGGCAATTCCGTATCTGAAGCTGGGGCTTGATCCGGCTATCGTTGTCATTGCATCGAAAAATGTACCGGCTCCGGGGCTCGGAGCAGCAGCCTATTCAGTAGCCAAGGCGGGGTTGACCCAGCTTTGCCGTGTGGCGGCTCTGGAATTGGGAGGGGACGGCATCAGGGTGAATGTGTTGCACCCCAATGCTGTATTTGATACGGCGATTTGGACGGACGAGGTGCTGGAAAAACGTGCTGCCAGCTATGGCCTGAGTGTGAAGGCATATAAAACGAATAATGTATTGAACTGCGAAGTGAAGTCACACCATGTGGCCGAACTGGCCTGTGCCATGGCAGGCAATTTGTTTGCCTGCACGACGGGCGCGCAATTGCCGGTAGATGGCGGTAATGAGCGGGTGATCTGATGCGTTTCGGAACAATGAACACCTATCACACAAGTCATCTGCCGACAGCTTTATTTAGTTGGTGTTCGTAATGTCGACTGGTTATAGTGCATGCATGCGCCCTTTACTTGTTTCTGTCACATGTGCCCTGATTCTCTCGCCGGCTCTGGCTGTTGCTGAAGATGCCGCGATGCCGCCACCGTCTGTGGAGCAATCATCTGTGGAGCAACCATCTGGAGCGGGGGTGGATAGCACTGAAGATGTGGTGGAAAGTGCTCCCAACCTGAATGATGAACTAAGCTCTCCGGATGATGACAGCAGTGTAGATGTGCGTTCCTACCAGCGCAAAGACGGAGCAACTGTTACTGAATATTCCGTGCATGGTCAGATATATGAAATCAAGGTACAGCCCGTCGGTGGTTTGCCCCCCTATTATCTGTATCGCAACAAGGCAGGCCATTTTGAGCGGCGGCGACCCGGAGGCCAGCCTTTTGTGACCCCTCCCACCTGGATTCTAAAAAAATTCTAATGCATGTCGGCTAGCGCCTCAAACAGGGTTCCGCAGCTGACCCTGATCACCGATACAACACGTTTTTCAGGAGAATCGTTTTTCTATGCCATGCAGCAAGCCTTGCTTGGCGGCGTAGATGCGGTTCTGGTGCGCGAAAAACAACTTACTTCCGCCAAATTACTGGCACTTGCATCCCGCCTCAGACAAATGACGCACGACACCCATGCTCGCTTGATTATTCATAGTCAGGCCGATGTTGCTTGCGCCGTTGATGCCGATGGCATCCATCTGTCCAGTGCTGATATTCCTGGCATTGCGGCTGTACGCCAGTGGATGAATGATCCGTTCAAAAGTGTATCGGTCTCATGTCACAATTCCGCCGAACTTCAGCAAGCCCATGTTTGTGGCGCTGACTTCGCCCTGCTTTCCCCTGTGTTTCCAACGCGCTCACATCCAGGCGCAGCGCACCTGGGAGCTGAGAAATTTCAAAAACTGGCATCTGAGGCGATGCTTCCTGTGGTGGCGCTCGGCGGCATTGACGCGAGTAATTGCCATACACTTAAGGGATACGGCATGGCTGTAATCAGTGCATTGCTTGGGGCCGAACACCCGGAACTGATGGCACAACAGCTATATACAGCGGCGACAGGGGGTGCAGCATGAAAATGCTGCTTCTAATTCGGCATGCGAAATCCAGCTGGAATGATTTGGGTGCCCGCGATTTTGATCGCAGTCTGAATCATCGCGGCAGACATGATGTGCCGGGGATGGGAAGGCATCTGGCGGCGCG
>CAZBEN010000063.1:3672-6104 GCA_964490955.1 uncultured Zetaproteobacteria bacterium
ACGATGGCCTGATCAATCTGTTCATCGACAATCAGCAGGCCTTCAATGCGTTGGGGGGCAATGTTTTCGCCACCGGAATTGACGATGATATCTTTTTTTCGGTCAGTGATACGCAAGTAACCATCGCTTTCAATTTCACCGATGTCTCCGGTGTGTAACCAGCCATTGATAAGCGTTTCTTTGGTGGCTTTGCGGTTTTTCCAGTAACCGGGCATGATATTGGCACCGCGCGCCAAAATTTCACCATCTTCAGCAATTTTCAGTTCAACCCCTTTGGCAGCCAGGCCGACACTGCCGATACGGCGATCATGCATGGGGTTGGCCGATAGCAGGGGCGCAGATTCTGTGAGTCCGTAGCCTTCCAGAACAGGTAGTTTGAAAGATTCAAAGAATTCAGCGATTTCAATGCTTAAGGGCGCTCCTCCGGAGATGAATACGCGCATTTGTCCACCGAAACGGTCGCGAACCTTTTGCCCGACAAGTTGATCCAGCAAGCGCAGTATCAAGCCGGCAACAGGGTCGGGGTTTTGTCTGTTGGCCAGATTTAAATAGGTATGAAACAGCTTCTGCCTGAATGCCGACTGCTTGCTAACCTGGGACAGAATGCGGCTGCGTATGACTTCCAGCATGCGGGGCACGGCGATCATGAATGTGGGTCTGGCTTCGATCATGTTTTTGGCCACGGTATCCGGGCGTTCTGCAAATGCGACAGAAAAGCCGAATGAATAGGGTAAAAAATGACCGCCGGTGCGTTCCAGTGCGTGAGCCAGCGGCAGGAATGACAGCATACGATCGCCGCTACTGCCTGCTGTCAGATCAAACACAAAGGGCACAGCTTCCAGGTTGGTGATAATATTGCCATGCGTAAGCATCACGCCTTTGGGGTTGGCCGTGGTGCCGGAGGTATAGACCAGCGTAGCCAGTGTATCCCGTTCGATTCTGGCCAATCGGCCTGCTAATTTTGCATCTTCGATATCGCCGCCTTCGAGCCCGACCAGCAATTCTACCTGATCGCTGTCAGCAATATTTTCGATGGCATAGACGTGTTTGAGATGCGAACATGATTCGGCTGCAATCAGCAGATCACGCAACAGCTTGCCACCGGAGGTGACAATGGCGACGGCACCGGAGTCATTCAGTACATAAGACATGTCCTGCGGGCGGTAGGAGCAGTAGAGAGGCACCGTAACCGCGCCGATGGACAGGATGGCATAATCGATGACTGCCCATTCGGGGCGATTCTCCATCAGCAGGGCAATGCGATCACCGGGCTTGAATCCGGCCCGGATCAGCCCGGAAGCAACGTGACGAATGCGTGTGACCAGTTGTGCATAAGTAACCGGCAGATATTCCCCATGTTCCCGATACCACTGGGCAGGATTGGCCGCATGCGTTTCAGCTGTCCGAAAGAGTATTTCGGGCAGGCTGCTGGTTCCATCTATGCTGGATGTATCAATAGTCATGTAGATTCATATGCTGATGATATTTATACAAAAGCCCTCCTTTCCAGGTTCCATGTAGACATTAACATAACCGCTTTTTTCTGAACTGCAACCTTGTGATTGCCTGTGATGGCGCGCACGCACATTGACCTTGGCGTATCGCAGCCCATACTTACACCTGATTAAATTATCTGCTCGTTTGTTTCATATGATGAAAGGGAGGCGAATCATGGGGAAGCGCGTTTGTATTGTTGGTGGTAGCGGATTTGTTGGCCGCGCCATTGTGGATCAGGCGATTGGTGCCGGGCATCAGGTGACGGTGGCTTGTCGGCATCCGGAAAGAGCGCGTGATTTATTGGTCAAGGGCGCGCAACTGGCACGTGTGGATGTGACCGAAGGGCGTGGCATTGATGCTGCAGTCGAAGGTCATGATGTGGTCATTTATCTGGTGGGGCTGTTATTTGAGAAAGGGAGGCAGAATTTTGCAGCAGCGCATGTGGATGGCGTAGCTCGGGTGCTGGAATCCTGTAAACGTGCCGGCGTAAAGCAATATCTGCATATGAGCGCACTGGGTGCAGGCAGGGTGGCTGGTAGTGCTTATGCCGAAACCAAGGCGGCTGCTGAAGCTCTTGTACAGGCATCGGATTTACACTGGACCATTTTCCGACCCTCTATTATTTATGGTGCCGGCGACAATTTTTTTAATCAGTTCAAGGCAATGTCTGCCATGCTGCCAGTCATGCCGGTTATTTCGGGAACTACGCATTTTCAGCCGATCTGGGTTGAAGATGTGGCGCGTGCTTTTGCCAAGTCGATTGATAATCGTCATGTGATCGGTCATATCTATGAGTTGGGTGGGCCGAAGGTTTACAGTTTTCAGGCCCTGCTGGAATTGCTGATGACTGAACTGAGGCGAAAACGCATCTTCATACCCGTACCCGGATTTGTCGCCAAATTGATGGCGATTTTTACTTCAGTGTTACCGACGCC
>CAZBEN010000064.1:0-6059 GCA_964490955.1 uncultured Zetaproteobacteria bacterium
AATCCGCAGTCCATGCTGCCGACACGTTTAAAAGAAAAGTTCAAAATGCCTTCCTACGCGAAGCTGTCTGAACAGGACAGGAGATTACTGGCCGCTTATTTTTCCAGCCTGAAGGTCAGGGGTTGGTATCTGGATGAGACGCGCAAGGCGGAACAGAAAAAACTGACGGGGAAATGATGGAACAACAACATACAGCTCACAGCGAGCATGATCCCGATGCAGCGATGGATATCGTTCAACAGCAATGGGGACCGGCATGGCTCAGGGGTGCAATGGCCTTTGCAGTCGGCGGGGCAATCATGCAGACAGGCTTTGATCTTTTGGGAGTGCATCTTGAATGGTTCTCCGGGATCGACAATTTCAATGCTGCCTGGATTCTGGCCATGACCCTGTTGCCTTTTGGTGCCGGTATACTGATCGGTATGATTTACGGTTATGGTGGTAAATATCTGGCTCATTTTCCGCCATTGGCAGTGTTGGTGATCAGTTATTACCAGAGTATGCAGATGGCTGAGCCCGATGGCATGCATTTGCTGCCGATGGGCTTGATGACTGTGTTTATTATTTTGCAAATGGAATTCTGTGCCGTAGGCGGCTTTTTTGGCGAGCTGTTTATGCGTCGCCGTACCAGCTGGACGTCAAAATATGCAAAAAAAACAGATTCCGAGCGCCTTCCTGACGACAGGGATTCCTGAACCCAATCACTGATGAAACATCCGCAGTCAAAATCACGGGCTATCAATCGCCCTAAAGTTTCTGCACGGGAAATGCGTCGCCGCAAACGGTTGCTGATAGCGACACTGATTACCTGTATCACGCTGGCTATGATCGGCGGATCGTTGCATGTGATGAAGCTGGGTTCTATGCGTATGCAGGAGATGCAGGCCAAGTCTTCTTACGATGCAGCGGACATGGCGCAGCATGTGCGTGCTGCCGGTGAAGAGGTTCATTTGCAGACGCAGCACGAAGATACTGGCGGTGATACAGCCAGCTATACCGAGGGTGAAGCGGCGGCATTACTGTCGGATGAGCAATGGCGTGATCTGGCCTGGATGATCACCATTCCGGCTGGCGTATTTACGATGGGTAGTGATGATCCGCGTACCGGTGAACAGAACAGGCCGGCGCATAAAGTGGTCATGTCTGCATATAAAATAGACAAATATCTGGTTACACAGGCTGAATATGCGCGTTTTGTGGCGACGAACCATTACCGACCTCCGTTGAATTGGGATCAGGGCAAAATCCCGCAGGGTTTGAGCATGCATCCTGTTACCATGATTTCATGGTACAATGCGCGCGATTATTGCTCATGGGTGGGTAAGCGTTTGCCTTCAGAGGCTGAATGGGAAAAGGCCGCTCGCGGTGATGATGCTCGCCGCTGGCCGTGGGGTAACCAGATGAACCCGGCTAACCTGAACACTTATTACAAAGTGGGTCATACGACTCCAGTGAATCAATACCCGCAGGGTGCCAGTCGTTTTGGTGTGATGGATATGGCAGGCAATGTTCAGCAATGGGTGGCGGATCGTTTCACTCCGTATCCGGGGGCAACAGGTGACAAGAAAATCTATCAGCCCAAAGCGGAAGACTCTGAGTATCATCGAGGTTCAGATGAAGAGGAACGGTTGATTTACAGAGTGATGCGAGGCGGTTCATGGAAGAGTGATCCCTTGTCGACAACCAGTTATCATCGCAATTACGCATTACCAAATTATGCATCGGACTTTTTTGGTTTTCGTTGTGCCATGGATGTCGAGACCATGAAGGAGAAATAACATGCAAATAATTTGTCGAATGGTGCAATTAACAGCGTTGTTGTTTTTCGCTGCAAGCAATGCATGGGCAGTAGATAGTTATCGGTTTCTACATGTAACGATTGATACGCCGTGGTTTATTTTCATCTTTCTGTTCTTTCTGGTGTTTTCTCCGATGATTCTGTCGGCGATCATTCATTGGCGTCATGCATTGAAACGTGATGATGAAGATGAAGAATCATCTGAAAAAGAGGGCGATAAGCATGACTAGGCTGTTACTTCCACTGATGGCTTTTTGGATGCTGCTATTGCCTGTGCCGGTTGGCGCTGCGCCAGCAGATACCGGAGCATCGCAGTCAGTGTCTTCCCAATCGGCAGAAGCTGTAATGCAACAGTTTGCCGGAGATGACGAAGTCAGCCCACAGCGTAAAATCGAAACCGAGCGCAAACATCAGATTCTGTTTTTAATGGGTATCTCATTACTGGTCTTGTTATTGATCACCGGCACGCTGGGTATTGCCATGGTCGCATTCGGTAAAGATGTGTTCCTGCCGCATATGATTTTTGCCGGTCTGAGTTTGACGCTGGCGGCGGTGCATTCTGCTACCGCCATTGCTTGGTTCTGGCCCTGGTAAAGCCAAAAGCATTCACCACAGTGTACGCAGAGTTTCACAGAGTGATATGAAAAAAAAATGGAATAACCCCTGTCCTTTTTCTGGTCTAGAATCGATTTTATATATTGATCAATTCAGCTTTTCCGGATTTTGCTTAAGGCTTTTACGCTGTGAAATGCTGTGGTGAAATATTTTTCTGAATTGTTAACCGGCATTTCCCAATGAATAAACGCTCAATGGCTTGGGTGTTGCTGGCTTTATATGGCGCGACCGGGGTGACGGCACTGGCATATGAAGTGTTGTGGACGCGCATGCTGTCGCTGATGTTCGGCATCAGTATTTTCGGTGTGGTGTTTACCGTGACGGCATTTATGGCAGGCCTCGGGGTTGGCAGTTTTGTATTAACCGGACGCGGTGTTGGTAAATCGGCGCGTGCTGCGCTGGCCTTGCTGGCTCTGCTCGAAGGCGGTATTGCCTTGTATGCACTGGCTTTGCCGCTATTGATGCCATGGCTGGACGGCTTTTTACTCAATCTTGGCAGCAGCCTGTCTTTATCCGGCTGGCAGTCCTTGCAGGGGGCTGCAGTACTGTTGATGCTGTTTCCTGCTGCGCTGGCGATGGGGATGGCGTTTCCGTTGGCGCTTCGGGCGGCGGCTTCACTGCACATCTCGCTGGCTTCGATGTATGGAATCAATGCTATCGGCGGTGCTACGGGGGCGTTATTACCGTTGCTGTTGCTGCCGATGCTGGGCTGGCGTGAGTCGCTGTGGTGGGTGGCGCTGACGGGTTTGCTTCTGGCGCTGTGCGCATGGTTATTATCACGGCATTTAATCCACGAGGCTATCCATCACCAGCCGGAACCGGTTCGGCGTCCGCCGTGGTCAGATTTGTTCGCATATGCGGGCATCGGGGCGGCAGCGCTGATACTGGAAGTGGTGTGGACGCGGTTGTTTGGCATGATATTGCTGCGGACCGAATATATTCTGGCCGTGTTGTTATTGGTCTATCTGGCTGGCATCGGTCTGGGCAGTTTGCTGGCGCGGGGGTTGCGGACAAAAGAGCAAACGCGCTTGTGGCTCAATGTGTTGCCAGCACTGGCTGCTCTGATGGCGGTAGCCGGATTGTATGTTATTGATGATATCAGTCGCTGGGCTGCGGCGGAGGAATTTTCTTCACTGGCTGCGGCTATGCTGGGCGAAGGCGCTGTGGTTGCCCTGTCCACATTACCGGTGACGCTGTTATTGGGGGCATGGTTACCCTTGCTGGCCAAGCATTTTCACAAACATGAGACGGGCAGCGGCGGTTGGTGGTACGGCGTGAACAGCATCGGAGCTGCGCTTGGTGCGATGCTGGCCGGATTTGTATTGTTGCCATGGCTGGGCAGTGCGCTGTCACTATGTTTTGCTGCGCTGTTGTTATTTGTATGCGGAATGCGTTGGGTGACGGATAAACGGATATGGCTGGTCTTACCTGCTCTGTTGCTGCTGTTTTTTCCGGTGCGCGCATTACCTCCGGTCTCCGATTTACTGCCTGTTCTGGCAGATGTTACGGATCAATCTGTATTTGAGGATGCGGTATCCCTGACGCATGTGGTTGAACATCAACAGGGGTTGATGCGCGGGCAACTGGTGCTGCTATCCGATTTGCAGCGCATGGATGCATCCAGTGACCCGACCGCAGTAACGGTGCAGCGCAATCAGGCGCGGTTGCCGTTGTTATTGCATCCGGATCCGCATTCGGTGCTGTTTCTGGGCTTGGGCACGGGCATTACAGCATCGGGCTCGCTGTGGGTGAATGATTTACAACGAACTGCAGTAGAGTTATCCGCTGGCGCGATAGCAGCGGCAAGCAGCGCATTTGCGCCTGTCAATGGCGATATTTCACGTCACAGCCGAATACTCCACGATGATGCCAGACGATTCCTGCGCAGCGATCAACATCATTACGATGTCATTGTCGGCGATTTATTTCATCCGGATATGGTCGGGCGTGCCAATTTATTATCGCTGCAACAGTTTCAGCGCGTGCGCCAGCGGCTTAATGCAGGCGGTATCTATGCCCAGTGGCTGGCGTTAAACCAGTTTGATGTGGCATCCATTCAGGTTGTCATGGCCACCTTCCGCCAGGTATTTCCGCATGCATCGGTATTTATCGATGGCTATCGCATGGCAGTAATCGGCATGCGTGATAGCAGTATCTCCGCGGTGCAACTATTGAACCGGTTCAATGTATTGCCTGAAGCCGAGCGCAGCGATGCCACAGGTGGTGAAGGTTTGTGGACATGGTTGGGACGCTACTGGGGGCAGATTCCATCATTAGATGCTGCGTTGCAGGATGAATGGTTGCCGGTAATTGAGTTTTCCCTGCCGCGTGTGCGCTATAGCGGTGGCGGGGATGTATTAAACATGTGGCGCTGGCTGTTAAGCTGGCGGGTGAATGATGCGAAGGCGATGCAAGCCTTGCAGGTGCCAAAGCAGGATACCGAAGCATTCAGGCGCGCCCGCGTGGGAGCCGGGCTGGATGTGCGCTTGTGGATGGCGGAGTTGAGTGGTGATGAACGGCGCGTGGTGCAAATGGCAAAACTGGCGAATCGTGCCAATCCGAAAGACCGCTGGCCTGCATTTGCGCTGGCGGACCGTATGTTTGATTCACTGGCACACACTGCCCCGGGTGGTTTATCGCGCCAACAGGCGTTGCAGCGTATTTTGAGTTTGCGACCTGATCATGAGGGAGCACTCAGGGCCTTGATGAAGCTGGAGCTTCAAGCAGGGAAGCTCCAGGTTGCCGGTGCATTGAAACGGCACCTACAGATAATTAGTCCACTGGCCAAAGATTAACAACGGCTTGCCGCCAAAATATGGTGGTTTTGATGGAGATGGTATGCGAGCACTCCTGCGGCTGGAAAATTGCCCCCTGAATCGATCTTGAACATTCATCTGTAGTAATTCACCTTATTTGAAAAGGCACTACCCGGATCAAGCCATGCGAAGTATGGAAAGGATAACACAGGCGGGCGAAATTTCCCCTGAATAGTTGATAATATCCACTTTATTCAAAAAACGATGTCTTCGATACTGTCATCAGCTATTGAAAAGGAGGCATGTATGAAAAAAATGTTATTGGGTTTGATCTTTTTTTCATTTACAAGCGTATCAGCTTATGCAGATCCGCAACAGAGAGGCATACTGACGGGTGCTGCTGTGGGAGCGACAGCCGGAGCAGTCATAGGTTCCCGGAGTAATGAGACTGTTGAAGGAGCAGTAATCGGTGCGATGTTCGGAGCTGTTGCGGGCGCCATTTTGAGTGACGTACGAGCCAAACCTGTCTATTACAGACAAACGTATTATCCGAAACCAGCTTATAATGTCAGGCCGGCATATGAAGAGCATAGAGAGCACGAAATACTCGAAAGGTATCATCGCAGGCATGTTCGTATGCATCGCAAGGGTTATGGATATAAGCACAGTGGTGCGTACAGACATTATCGTAAACATGACTACGGCTATTATAACCGTAGCTATCGTTATGGAAGGTATTCTGGCCATGCGGCGCATGAAGCTCGAGAGACACATGAACACCGTGAGCATCCTGAAAACTATGGTCACCATCAATATAGAAATCAGAACCGGAACTACGCATGGGCTGATTAACCATTCACCCCGGATGTTGTGAGGGCAAATGGGCTTGC
>CAZBEN010000065.1:0-6041 GCA_964490955.1 uncultured Zetaproteobacteria bacterium
ATTGCTATATTTCATATTGAGCAAAAAGAGGAGATCGCTGTAGTGCATGATAACAATGCCTAAATCGACTTTGAATCTGGCAGGTCTGTGTCTGGCAGTTCCGCTGCTTGTTCTGCTTTTTGCTGCCATCGGAGGGCTTGATGGACATGCCATTGATCTGGATGCGGTGTTAAATAGCACGGGGAACGCCCACCTTTTGGGAACCGACGCCTTGGGGCGTGATGTACTGGCCCGGTTGTCAGAGGGTTTGCAATTATCCCTGCTGGTTGGTTTTACCGTAGTGTTGTTTGGCAGCATGGTGGGTATTTCTATCGGTATGGTCGCAGGCTGGATGGGCGGTTGGGTGGATGCTTTACTGATGCGATTTGCCGATATTGTGCTGTCCTTTCCCGGTATATTACTGGCTATTGCGCTGGCGGCCATGCTCGGCCCCGGTATTGATAATCTGGTCATGGCGCTGGTGGCTGTGGGTTGGGTTGGTTTTGCACGATTAACCCGGTCTCAGGTGCTGTCGTTCAAATCTGTACCGTTTGTGGAAGCGGCGACAGCCAACGGCTCAAGCATTTCCTATATCGCGTTGCGACATCTGTTGCCGAATATTGCGGCCCCGTTGCTGGTCGAGGCCAGTTTTGGTTTAGCTGCGGTAATTATCGGTGAAGCAGGTTTGTCATTTCTCGGTGTCGGTGTGCAGCCACCGGATGCCTCGTTGGGCACGATGATTCGCGAGGGAACCAGTTTGATGCTTGTTTCGCCCGCGCTGGTGATCTGGCCGGGAATGGTGCTGTTTTCACTGGTCATGGCAGTCAATCTGCTGGGCGATGCATTGCGCGATAAACTGGATGTAAGGATGGATTGCAAATGAACAAACAGCTGATTATCGGGCTGGCAGGCACGAGGCTGACTGCGCAGGAACGTCAATGGTTGAAAGAAACACCACCCTTGGGGGTGATCCTGTTTGCCCGCAATGCCGAAGCTCCGGAGCAGGTGAAGGCGCTGCTGTCTGAGGTCCGTGCATGTACTGGAGAGAAAACATGGGCGGCGATTGATGAGGAAGGCGGTCGTGTCAACCGAATGCCGTGGGCTCCATTTAATGCTCGCAGGCATGCAGCGAATTACGGCGTGATGTATGAACGCAATGCGGGCACTGCGATTCAGGCTGTGTATCAGGACAGCTTTTGTACCGGTGAAGCATTGAAGGACCTCGGATTTACGCATAACTGTGCGCCGGTGCTTGATCTGTTTCACCCCGATGGCCATGGTATTATCGGCAAACGCTCATTTGGCGATAATGTCGATCAGGTGGCGGTACTGGCGACGGCATGCATGCGCGGTCTGCACGATGCCGGTATTGCTGCGGTTGGAAAACACTTCCCGGGACACGGGCGTGCCAACGCCGATTCGCATGTGGCCGTGCCGGAAGTGGATGCGCCGCTGGACACGATTCTGAATGAGGCGGAACCGTTTTCCCGCCTGATTGCACAAGGTTTGAAGCATGTGATGACAGCGCATGTGATTTATCGCGATATGGATCAGAGGGTAGCCACTGTTTCGCCATTCTGGGTGGGGCAAGTGTTGCGTCAGAAAGTGGGTTTTTCCGGTCGAATATGGAGTGATGATTTATGCATGAAGGGTGTAGGCGAGGACGTGCCTGCGGCAGCCGAAGCTGCGCTGAAAGCCGGATGCGATACCCTGCTGGTCTGCCAGCCTGAAGGCGTGGCTGCGATTTATGCTCATTTATAAGCTTTCACCGCAAAGGACGCGGAGGATGCAGAGGGAAACAATAAATATATGCTGGCTGACAACTTACATCTGTATCAGCCCAAATACTGGTGAATTGAATGCTGAATTTGATTAGTTTTACCCTGCGTCCTCCGAGTCCTCTGCGGTAAAATAATTTTGAATGCAAAACTATTGGAGAATATATGGCTGATATTTTGAGTGCGGAAGAGCTGGCGCGGTTTAACCGGCATATTATTTTACCACAGGTAGGTCTGGAAGGGCAGGAAAAGCTGAAGCTGACCAAAGTCTTGTGTATTGGTACTGGCGGACTGGGCAGCCCCATTTCACTTTATTTGTCAGCAGCCGGCGTTGGCACCATCGGCCTGGTGGATTTCGATGTGGTCGATGACTCGAATCTGCAGCGTCAAATTGCCCATTCGACCGCCGATATCGGCCGCCCGAAAGTGGAGAGTGCCCGCGATACATTGATTGGCATTAACCCGCATCTGAACGTGAACCTGCATGGCGAGGGTATTCGGAGAGATAATGTTCGCGAGATTGTCAGTCAGTACGACCTGGTGGTGGATGGCACAGATAATTTTCCAACCCGTTATCTGGTTAACGATGCCTGTGTGCTGGAAGATAAACCGTTGATTTACGCCTCGATTTTCCAGTTCGAGGGGCAGGCCACGGTATTCAATTATGGCGAAGGGGACAAACGCGGGCCGTGTTATCGTTGTCTCTATCCCGAACCGCCACCGCCGGGGCTGGTGCCATCCTGCGCCGAGGGTGGCGTACTGGGAGTGTTGCCCGGTGTCATTGGTGTGATTCAAGCCACCGAAGCAGTGAAAATCATTCTGGGACAGGGCACGACTCTATCGGGTCGTTTGCTTCTCTACGATGCAATGGATATGCGTTTTCGCGAAATGAAATTACGCCGCGATCCGGCATGTCCGGCTTGTGGAGAAAACCCAGGTATTGGCGATGTAGTGGAATATGAACAGTTTTGCGGCTTGCCGCCGACGGAAATGCAAGAGGAGAATGAGCAGATGGCTGATTACGATATTACCCCGGCTCAATTGAAGGCGATGATGGATACAAATCCGGATTTATATGTGCTGGATGTGCGTGAGCCGCATGAGATCGCGATTTGTGCCATTGATGGTACACATAAAATACCGTTGGGTCAGCTGACCGAGCGTTATGTCGAAGTGCCGTCAGATCAACCGGTGGTCGTTCATTGCAAGTTGGGTGGCCGCTCCGCGCAGGCGGTAGAGTTTCTTCAGAGCAAGGGTTACAATAACGTCAAGAATCTTGCCGGTGGTATTTTACGCTGGATTGATGATGTGGATGGTTCATTGCAGAAATACTAAGGCAGTTCAGCTGAAGATACTCTGAAAAACGCAGGGTATCCTTATAAAGCAACAGCGAAGACAAATCCGTTATTCAGGAGAGAATATCCATCCGCCATGTGATGAAAACTCAAGTTCGGCCTGATCGGGATCATCGGCATGATCGACAATCACATGCTGTATGCTGGCAATACTCTCCAGTTGAATGGATTTAAATTTTAATGCGATGCCGTCTTTAAACACCCGGACAACCACGGCATCCGCGATAATTGGCAGTTCATGCTTGAAATGGCCCACCAGCAAGCTGATCTGGCATTGGGTGCCGGGCTTCAATATTTTGTCCGAATGGATAAACATGCCGCCCATGCTTAAATCAGCCACCTGAATACCATAAGGATCACCACCCTGTGGTGTCAGTGTCGCGGCAATCGATACCTTGGAACGGCTGTATTGGCGCTGGTTATGGTACATTTTCATGATGATTCTCCCAAGGCAGTTTCTACTCCTCCTGTAAAACCAGTAAGGATACTCGCATGTGTTTGTAGTTTGGTAAAGTGACAGCATATCATCACATAAATGTGGTTCTGAAAACTCAGAGTATTCGAGAGAGTTGTCGAAGGGCATCACAATCTGACGGCTTATTTATACAATGCGGCGGATATGGTTGAATGCTGTCCGTGACAGGTAAGGGGCTAGCCATGCAAGGAAATTTAGAAAAGAGACTGTTGTATGCCATGGTTATCGCCATTGTGGCCGGTGGCTTGTCCGGCTTTGTCTGGGGCAAAACAATGGTTTCGGTGGTTTGGCTGGGCGAATTGTTTTTGACAACACTAAAAATGCTGATTGTTCCACTGGTCGCTGCCAGTATTATTACCGGCGTGGCCGGTCTTGGTGATGTTCGCAAGCTGGGGCGGATGGGTGGCATATCGATTGCATATTATGCCTGTACAACGTTGATTGCTGTTTCCATCGGCCTGCTTATGGCCAACCTCTGGCAGCCCGGTGTGGGTGTTGATCTGGCATCGGGGGGCGCCGCACCGGAGCCCAAAGTTGGTGATGTCAGTATCACCGATCTGATTTTATCGCTGGTCCATCCGAATATCATTGATGCAGCAGCCAATATGAAATTGTTACCTATTATCGTGTTTTGCATTCTGTTGGCGGCAGCATTATCCACGCTGGGGGATAAGGGGAAGCCGGTCATTGCCTTTTTCGAAGGTCTCAATGAAGCCATGATGCAGATTGTGAAATGGATCATGATCTTTGCCCCGATTGGTGTATTTGCCCTGATTGCTTCAAAACTGGGCGCTGCTGGCGGTGGTGAAGCATTCGTAGCACAGCTTACCGGTCTGGCGAAATATGCGCTGGCGGTAATTTCCGGATTATTGACCCATGCTGCGGTACTGTGTCTGATGCTGTTTGTTCTGGCTCGCCGTTCGGTGGTTTCTTATCTGAAACATTTGGCTACGCCGCTGATGACAGCATTTTCGACAGCATCCTCCAGTGCGACCTTGCCTTTGACACTGGAGGGGGTGAAGGCAGCGGGCGTCGATGAGCGGGCACGGCGTTTTGTCCTGCCGCTGGGAGCCACGATCAATATGGATGGCACGGCTTTGTATGAAGCCGTAGCCGTACTGTTTATTGCCCAGGCTTACGGTATTGATCTCGGTTTCGGGCAGCAGATGCTGGTTCTGCTGACTGCGACGATGGCAGCCATTGGCGCAGCCGGGATTCCGGAGGCAGGGCTGGTTACGATGGTGATTGTGCTGGAAGCGGTTGGTTTGCCGCTTGACGGTATCGGTCTGATTCTGGCGATTGACTGGTTCCTTGACCGCTGCCGTACCACCGTTAATGTCTTCGGGGATTCGGTCGGTGCCGCTGTGGTGGGGAAAATGACATCATCATCCGCTCAATACCGTTAGTCCGGACAGATTGAAGTTGTGATTTTGCATGGTTTACACTATTCGCTTCTGCCATTCACGGTGAATGACACATGCGATTTGAAAGGGCAATGTGGACGAAGATAATTGTGAATCTCTGTCTAGCGGTTATAATCCGCAGCCAGTTATTTATTTCCGCATGTTAAATCATCTGTTCATTTAATAAAAAATACGAGGAACTCAATGAGCCAAAATTTTGTTTTTACATCCGAATCCGTGTCCGAAGGGCACCCTGACAAGGTTGCAGACCGTATTTCCGACGGTGTACTTGATGCAATTCTGGAGCAGGATAAATATGCCCGGGTGGCTTGTGAAACCATGGTGACCACCGGCCTTGTTCTGATTGCCGGCGAAATCACCACATCCGCAATTGTCGATTATCAGGATGTTGTGCGTTCTGCGGTCAGGGAGATAGGTTACAACTCCTCTGCCATGGGCTTTGACTGGGAATCCTGTTCTGTGCTGGTCAGCCTGGACAAACAGTCCGTTGATATTGCCGCTGGTGTGAATGAAGGTGAAGGTATTGACCTGGATCAGGGCGCCGGTGATCAGGGATTGATGTTCGGTTATGCGACCAATGAAACCGATGTGCTGATGCCGACTGCGATTCACTTGTCGCATCAGCTGGTGGCCAGACAGGCGGAAGTGCGCAAATCAGGAGTGTTGGATTTTTTGCGTCCGGATGCCAAGTCTCAGGTCACGGTACGATACGAAAATTACAAACCGGTCGCCATTGATGCCGTGGTACTCTCCACCCAGCATGATCCGGATATTGAACATAAAGACCTGTCCGAAGCGATTATGGATGAGGTGATCAATCCTGTTTTGGCCTCGACTGGCTTGCTACATGCCGATACCGCATACCATATCAATCCCACCGGCCGTTTTGTGATCGGTGGCCCTGTTGGCGATTGTGGCGTGACCGGACGCAAGATTATTGTTGATACCTATGGTGGTTTCGGCCATCACGGTGGCGGCGCTTTCTCCGGTAAAGATCCGACGAAAGTGGATCGTTCCGCCTGTTATATGA
>CAZBEN010000066.1:0-6016 GCA_964490955.1 uncultured Zetaproteobacteria bacterium
ACCTCGGTCGGTGCACCCATGGCCGGCACCATTTTCAAAATCAACGTCTCGCCAAATCAACATGTTAAAGATGGCGATGTCATTCTGATCATGGAAGCCATGAAAATGGAAACTGAGGTGCGCTCCAGTCATAGCGGCACCATTGTCAGTATCGAAGTGAAAGAAGGCGACGCCGTCACTGTAGGACAACCGCTGGTCACGATCGCATGAACACGATGAACGAATTGTTTGAAAAGCTGTGGCTCACCACAGGTATTGCCAATTTCACATGGGGACAGGCGCTGATGATTTGCGTCGGTCTGTTGCTGCTCTATCTGGCTATTGGTAAAAAGTTCGAGCCCCTGCTGCTGGTGCCGATGGGCTTCGGCGCTATTCTGAGCAATATCCCGATTGCAGAAATATCCGGCCCCGAAGGCCTGCTCGGCATCCTGTATAATGCCGGTGTTGAAACCGAAATGTTCCCGCTGATTATTTTTATGGGGGTCGGCGCGTTAACCGATTTCGGCGCGCTGATTGCCATGCCGCGCACCTTGTTATTGGGAGCTGCCGCTCAATTCGGTATTTTTACCACGCTGATTGGCGCTTTGGCACTAAATTATATCCCCGGCTTCCATTTCACCCTCGCCGATGCCGCATCCATTGGCATCATCGGCGGTGCAGATGGCCCGACAGCCATTTTTGTCTCCTCCAAGTTATCACCTGATTTACTCGGTGCCATTGCGGTTGCCGCCTATTCCTACATGGCGCTGGTGCCGCTGATTCAGCCGCCGATCATGCGTCTGTTAACCACCGAAAAAGAACGCTGTATCCGCATGGAACAATTACGCCACGTCAGCAAAACGGAAAAAATCGCCTTCCCGCTGACTGTACTTATCTTGTGCGTCGTGTTCCTGCCCACGGCTGCGCCTTTGATCGGTATGCTCACCTTCGGTAATTTGTTAAGGGAATGCGGCGTTGTAGATCGCTTGTCCAATTCAGCACAAAATGAAATCATCAATATCGTCACGCTGGCTTTGGGGTTGTCTGTCGGTTCCAAATTACAGGCCGATCACTTCCTCAATCTGGAAACCCTCGGCATCCTGTTACTGGGTCTGATCGCCTTTGCGATTGGTACAGCCGCTGGCGTATTGATGGCCAAGTTGATGAATAAAATGAGCGGCGGAAAAATCAACCCGTTGATTGGCGCTGCCGGCGTATCTGCCGTACCGATGGCCGCCCGCGTGGTGAATAAAGTCGGACTGGAAGCTGATCATCACAACTTCCTGCTCATGCATGCCATGGGCCCGAATGTGGCGGGGGTTATTGGTTCTGCTATTGCTGCCGGCATCCTGTTAGCCGTTGTCGGTGGCGGATAAAACATCACCATAAACCCATCCATGCCAATCAAATAAATTCACTGCCGCCTGTTCCATCTGAATGGTTCTTCAGGGAGATACTGATATCATGAATGAGACAAAGACTACCTTGCCTTCATGGCGGATTTAAGTTTTATGACTGAAGCAGTACCTTTGCTGCTTCAGGGTCGAAGTGCTCTTTTTCGACACGCATATAGGCTACACATTCATCGACTGCTATACGCACCTCCGACACACCATCAAGCAACAATAATTGCCTTTCCAGTGCCTTTGCCTCACTGACCCGCGAAGGATCAACAGCGAACATGGCCGCTGAGCGCATACGTGGCGGTGTCATGCCAAACGCCAAGCCCAACCACAGTAATGCGCCAAACGAGCAGGCAATGAAAATTCCGGTCACACCAAATTGCCCGAGCAGCAAGCCTCCACCGGCACCACCGACAAAAGCGCCGAGAAACTGGCTGGTTGAATACACCCCCATGGCAGTACCTTTACCATCTACCGGCGCAATGCGTGATACCAGCGAAGGCAGTGTTGCTTCCAGCACATTATATGCGATAAAAAAGAGTAACAACCCGGAAATCACGCCAAGCCACC
The DNA here is from genome assembly GCA_964490955.1 of uncultured Zetaproteobacteria bacterium. Classification (GTDB taxonomy): domain Bacteria; phylum Pseudomonadota; class Zetaproteobacteria; order Mariprofundales; family Mariprofundaceae; genus Mariprofundus. The sequence goes on from CAZBEN010000066.1 coordinate 1,953, forward strand.
CACTATGCGCCATCGACAGCAGGGCGGCAGAAACAGCAATCAGCACAATCGCAATCAGAAAAACCGGTTTCAGTTTTTTACGTTTCTCAGCGATGATCACCATCGGAATCATCAACGCCATTGCTACCACCAGAATTGGTAAATAGACCCAGGAATGGTGTATCGACGGCAAATGCAACTGATCGCGCAGCACAAAAGGAAGCGCTATAAACATCGCAGTCATAATGGAATGCAAAATCAGAATGCCAATATCGAGCCGCAACAGTTCCATATTTCGCAACGCAGCACCCAGCTGGCCGGGGATCGTTTCTGCATCACGGTGGATTGAGCTGTGCTCCGGCGTAGGAATGGCCGTATGCAGCACCACAATCGCACCCACCGCCAGCACTGCTGTCAGCCAGAATATGCCATTCACGCCAATGGCTGCATCCAGCCATGGTCCGAGGATAAGTGAAACCGTAAACGACATACCGATCGACATGCCGATCATGGCTGTCGCCTTGGTGCGGATCTCCTCACGCGTCAAATCGGCCAGCAGCGCCATCATGGCCGCCGCAATCGCGCCGGCGCCCTGCAGTGCACGTCCGAAAATCACGCCCCAGATATCATGCGATGATGCCGCGACCACGCTGCCGATGGCGAAAATAATCAGCCCCGCTGTAATCACCGGTTTTCTGCCAATGCGATCCGACAACATGCCAAATGGAATCTGCAACAGTGCCATCGTCAAACCGTAAGCACCGAGAGCCAGCCCGATCAGCGTCGGCGTCACGCCATCAAGATGTTCGGCATACAGCGCAAATACCGGCAGGATAAGAAACAGCCCCAACATGCGCAGGCTATAGATACCGGCCAGAGAAAAGACACTGCGGCGTTCAACGCTATTCATGGATACCTCTTCATGTTTCACAAGAATCGCCCCGAGGGCGTCTGGGCGCGCATCCTATCACCCGAACCGCCCGAGGCGCAAAACACACAAAAAAGAGGGAATTACAGAGCAACCTCAAAACGCAGCAAGCCGACATGGGCTGTGGGCACTGTACCGTCACCGCCCGGATTCTGGATGACCTGATAAGATGGTTGAATAGCCAGCCACGGCGTGAGCACCAGCCGATATGTCAATTCCAGCGAGCTTTCAGCATTCAGATGGGTGTCGGCACGGGCAATTGCGATGCCGATATCATCCTCATCGCGCGTCGGAATCAGCCCGTGCAGATGCAAACCGCCACCGATATAGCGCGTTACGGTATTTCTGGCCGCAGGCGCCCAGCCGTATTGAAAGAATGCAGCGATGGCCGAATCGCCGTCGAAATGCATCAGTTCCTGATCAATCACACCGTATAAACCATAATCATTGCTGTATGTGCGCGGCCCGACTGTGATATCCGCCGTGTGATTCCAGTAACCCAGTTTATAGCTGCCCGTTTCGGAATTGAAACCGGCCTCGCCGATCATCAATTTACCTTCGGCTGCATGCAGGGAGCGTGTGGCAGGATCGCCATCATAGATCGCAGCCTGCAGATAGGTATGATCAGATGGTGCGACGCGTAACCGGGCACCAAGGCCGGCTTTGGGAAACAGGGAGACCGGCACATTGGCCGACATATCCGGCCCGATACCGAAAGAGCTGTTGATAAACAACGATCCGTAATCCGATACATAAAACTCGGAATTCAGATCATGCAGACCGATCAGGATTGAGAGCAGCCCGTCAGCAAACTGCTGCTCATACCATGCCTCATGCACAATAAACTGATCCGGCGCCTCTATATTACTGGCTGTTTGCAAATCACCGATAATATTGGCGCTTGGGTCACCGCCATGATTGCGCAGCCCATAGATAAACAGAGTCCCTCCGCGCCACAAACCCAGTTTTTTACTATCCAACGTCATCGTCAAATCGAGATTATCCTGATAGACTACGTTATTTCCGCTAGGTGTTCCGCCTGAAAAATCGCGCACAAATTCACCGATATAAGCACTTTCAATACGAACACCTCGATCTTCCAGACTGGCTCTTGTGCCTCCCCAGTCACCGCTAATACCCGGCAACACAATATCATGCCCATGCACGGTCGCATCTTGTTGAGCACTGCCCGGTTGGCCAAGAAAACCGGGGGCATCTGCCTGTGCCATTTGCGGTACAATGGCCAGGGTAAAAAGCAATAATAAACACCCGATGCACTGTATGTGTTTCACGTTATTTTCTCCCTCCTGTGCCAAGATGCGTATACAATAGCTTAAATAATAACTAGGGCAGCGCGGCCCATAAGGCGATGATAAAGAAAAGTAATGACAGCAACAGAATTGCCGGTGCCCAGTACTCGGCCGGAAAGGCAATTTTATTCGCCTGCTTTCTGGTCATACCACAGCCCGAACAACGATTCCGGTAAAACAGCTTCACTACCAGTAACCACAGGCCCAATGTGAAAACTATGAGTATCCACGACCAGAAACCCAGCCGGGGCTTATGTATTGTTTTCCTGTCACAGTAATAGCAATAACGTTTCTTCATAAGGCTGATTAAAGAATATTTCCCCCGTTCACACAAGCCGGACTTCTTGCAGCGTGCAATCAAGCCGTATTTTACCGGCATTTTTTGCATCCTTTGACCTGACAGGATAAACTGCGATGATGTTAAAGCGTATCATTATCTGCCTCGCACTGGGCTTTTCCGTTATTTGCGCAATTCCATCATCGTATGCGGCAACTGATATATATTTTGTCCGCCATGCTGAAACGATGGGTAATCTCACCCATCATCACAGCCGCGAGAACGACCGCACACTCTCTCCGGCAGGAATCCGGCAAGTGGAAAATCTGACTCGGGAACTGGATCAGTTACAATTCGATTATATTATCGTCAGTCCGAAATACCGTGTGCTGAAAACCATTTTACCCTATCTGAAAAAACATCGACTGGTGGCCGAAATCTGGCCTGAACTGGCTGAATGCTGCTGGCAAAAACGAAGAGAGCCATCTTCCGGGTCGCTGGACCGTGAATCACGGATCAGTCTTGAGTCCGGAATGAAACCCTATTTCACCTTTGCCAAAGCAGATGACCATTACAGTTACAAGACTCGCGGTTACGGACAAGGTATGGCGCAAATGCTTCTGGCCACAGACAGAATCAGGCAACGATTTGCCGATTCGGATAAACGCATCCTGATCGTCGGGCACTATCATGCCGGCTCACGCATCATCGAAATTCTGCAAGGCCTCGAACCTGTTGGACGTTATAAAATAGCCAATACGCAAACCATCCATCTGCAAGAAGGCAATACCGGCACTTTCTTTCTAACTACTGACTAGCCACTGACCAGGCGAACACTCCCTGTACCTGGCCTTGTTTCGCGTATTCTGCTTTATTATCAACAGCACCTGTCTTGCTTCGCATATCTCAGCCGTACGAATTGAATGGACAACACGGGCATTTGGTTAATAAATATTTGCATGCTGCTTTGGCTATCGCTATGGTTCGCCGCCCTATAAAAAGGAAAGAGTAAATAAGAGGAAGAACGTTCATGTCTTTGGCGCTGGAAGAAAAAAACACAATTATTGAAAAATTTCGTCGTAATGAAGGCGATACAGGTTCCCCGGAAGTGCAGGTTGCCCTGCTGACAGAGCGCATCAACCAGCTCTCCACCGGTCATTTCAAGGAACATCATAAAGATCATCATTCACGTCGTGGCCTGTTGAAAATGGTCGGTCAACGCCGCAACTTACTGAACTATTTAAAGTCCAAGGATTTTGGACGTTACCGCACCCTGATTGACAGTCTGGAACTGCGTCGCTAAACAGTTTTCGGCGGCCCTGCAAAGGGTCGCCTTTTTTCTTTTTGTCGCTTTGACACCACGCCAGGGACATGTGCGAAAAAAGGAATATATCTATGTTTGAAGTTAAAAAAACACAGGCCGAAATTGCCGGCCGTACTATCTCATTTGAAACAGGACGCATCGCGCGTCAGGCCGGCGGTTCCGTGCTGGCCCAGGTTGGCGACGTCGTCGTTCATGTTGCTGCAACCGCTGCCAAGCAGCCATTGCAGGGTGTGGATTTCATGCCGC
>CAZBEN010000067.1:0-6014 GCA_964490955.1 uncultured Zetaproteobacteria bacterium
ATCGAATGTCTGACCGATGGGGGGGCGCCCCGCAGCCAGCCGTTTGAGCCTGTCTCTTGAAATACCATCGGCAACAAAAATCCATGGGTCACTGGTGGCCTGTGCTGATAAGGTAATCGATGGTTTTGACACCGGGCTCACTTGCCCACGTCGAACGGCTATATTCTCCATGGGCCGATGCGGCTTTGATTTTGCAACCACGACTTTATCACCGGACTTCAGCGGCTTCACTTTTCCCATTGCTTCAGCGAATAAATCCAGCTCTTTCATTACTCCGGCTTTTCAGGACGTGACATCAATTGAACAACCGCATCCTGAATATTCAGCTCCCCGGTCAATATACGGTGCACGCTTTGCATCAGTGGCAATTCAATTGCCAACTTTCCAGCCAGATGATCCACTGCCATGGCTGTACGTACACCCTCAACCACCTGTCCGATTTCAGCCTTTGCCGTAAGGAGTGATTTACCCTGCGCCACCGCCATGCCAAACCTGCGGTTGCGCGACAGACTACCGGTACAGGTCAGCACCAGATCTCCAAGACCCGACAACCCCATAAGAGTGTCCGAGCGCCCTCCACACGCTTCAGTCAATCGTGCCATTTCGGCCAGGCCACGAGTTACTGCCGCAGCGACTGAATTATGGCCAAAGCCCAGCCCGTCAGCCATACCGGCTGCAATAGCAATCACATTTTTCAATGCCCCGCCCATAGCCACACCAACTACATCATCACTGAGATATATCCGAAAACTGGTATCATCGAAAAACCTTGAGGCAGCTTCTGCAAATTCAAGACTTTCAGCTGCCATGGTAATAGCTGTCGGCTGGTTTCTGGCCACTTCGATTGCAAATGAAGGGCCAGACAGGATAGCAATGCGTGATCTGTCGACATGCTGCGCCAGCATTTCATCAGTACGAATCAAACTGTCCGGATGTAGCCCTTTGCAAGCGGCAATAACCGGATGATCGGCCCGGGCAAGCAGCGGCAGGTAATCATCCACAGCCACACATGGCAAAGCATAAATGCAGGCATCTACATCACTGATAGCCTGCTCAACATCGCAGCTGACCTGAATATTCTCCGGCAATGTAATGCCGGGCAGATACCGGCTATTTTCACCCGTCTCATCAATAGCTGCGACATGTTCCGCATTGCGGGTAAATAGCCGCACCTGCCGCCGCCCCGAACGGGCCAGCACCAGAGCCAGCGCTGTTCCCCATGAACCGGCTCCCAATACGCACACCTGCTCTCTGTTCATATCCTCTCCTGCCTGAAGAAAAATGGAATGGCCAGCATAATCAGGCAGCCAAGTAAAGGCCAGTCGCCCCAGCGTACATAGTTGGTTTGCGCCTGCGACAATTGATATGTACCGAGCAATACGGTTTCGGTCCACCATGGTTTGACACTGTGAACGACCCCGCCGGGCTGAATAATCGCCGTCACGCCCGTATTGGCGGCCCGCAATACATAACGTCCCGTTTCTACCGCCCGCATGCGGGCTGCCTGAAAATGCTGCCAGGCAGCGGGTGTTGTACCATACCACGCATCATTCGTAACATTGACCAACACCTCGGCTCCATTTAACACCCGCGCTCTGGCCTCCTCCGGAAACAGCGATTCGTAACAAATCAATGAGCCGTAAGAAATACCCCGCGCCTGAATCACGCCTGTATCTTTCGCGGGTTTAAAGTCGGCGATTTCCGGAACCAGTGTATGTAAAAACGGAATCCATTCCGGAATATACTCGCCGAACGGCACCAGATGATGTTTGCCGGCAAAGGGCCTTTCTTCCAACGCCTGATCAACCAGGCCTGGCCCCGCCTGACCAGAGTCGACCCGTTGAGATTCAAGCGAAAACAATCCGTTTTGTGCTATGTGCTGACCAGCACGTTGTCCGGTCAATTTCAGGCCGCCGTATAACAAGGGTGTTTGCCAACTCTGTACCTGCATATTCAACCATTTTTCCCAGCCCGGGGCTCGCTCCATAAAAAAAGGAATGGCCGCTTCCGGCCAGATGATGATATCTGCCTCTGCAGCCACGTCGGCTGACATGGCGCCGTAGCGCCGCATGGTTTCGCCAACAAAAGATGCATCCCATTTATGATCCTGCGGAATATTCGCCTGCACCAGCGCAGCCTGAAACTGTTTTCCCTGACCTCGCTCAATCGTTGGGGCCAGCAGAAACAGCATCACAACCACACAGGCGCCAAAGCCACCGATCAGACGATACTTTTTCGATCGGCTATCGGGTGACAACAGTAACACCAGCGATGCCGCTATCAGGGCTGGAATCAGTGCCAGTCCGTATACCCCGAACCACGAACCCCAGCCAATCGCCGGCGTGTCCAGCAACAAATTGCCCAATGCTGTCCATGGCAGCCCTGTGAAAATATGGCCTCTCAGCCACTCTTCTGCCACCGCTGCAGCAGGAAAAACCAGCAATATCCAGGCTGTTTTCCCGACCAGTTTCCAGGTCAACCATGCCCACATGGCAGGCAGCAATGCCATGACACAACCCACCAGCAACACACAAAATGCAGCCGCAATCCACGGTAAATGACCGAAGGTATGCAATGTCGGAGCCAACCACCACGCCCCGAATCCAAACCAACCGAGGCCGAAGGCGAAACCGGTGGACAGCGGCGCTCCCTGACGAATCAACCATAACCAGCCGGCCAGGGCCGGAATCACCAGCCATGATTGATCGAAGGGAGAAAATGCAAAAGGCATCAATGCCCCGAGCATCAATGCAAAAAGGGCATGAAGTTTTCTGTTACCTGTCACTGATCGGTCATGGTGGATGATTGATTCTGATTCGCCGGCTTCTGAATACGCACTTTGGTAATACGTCGCGGATCTGCCTCCAGCACCTGAATCTGCAGCCCTTCCAGCATAAGCTGCTCACCATGCTTGGGGATACGACCAAGATATGCGGTCAGCCACCCACCCACGGTATCATAATCACCCTGTGGCAGTTGCATATCCAGTGCTTCGGCCAGTTCTTCGATATGCATACGTGCCTGAACAATAAAACTGCCGTCACTCAGCGGATGTAATTCGCTCTCTTCTTCTTCGCCATCCTCACCGATTTCACCGATAATCTCGCGTATCAGATCCGGAAGTGTAATCAGGCCGGCCGTTCCGCCATATTCATCCAGAACGATAGCAATCTGACAGGAATGTTCTCGCATCTCGGATAACAAGCCGGACACCTGTTCCAGCTCCAGCACCCGCAGACATGGGCGCAGCAATGTTTTCAGCTCGGGAGATTCACCATTGATACGCGCCGCAACCACATCCCGAACATGCACCACGCCCAATACATGGTCGATATCGCCGTCCATGACCGGCATACGGCTGACGCCCTTTTCCAGCATGGTTTTTTCAATATCAGCCAGTGAAGTATCTGCCGCAACCGCATGAATTTCCGATCGTGGCACCATCATTTCGCGCACACGCATGTCATGCAATTCAACCATGCGCTCCAGCATGCTGCGCTGGTCATCCGACTGCACCGCCTCAGCCCGGCCCAGCACAGCCAATAACTCCTGCTCATCACGCCCTGGACGCAAACGATCAACCAACAGTTTGCGCAAACTGTGCATCCAGTTTTGAATCATGCTCATGGACATTCTCCAGAGATATTGTCCAGTTCGGGATAAGGATTATGCAAGCCCATCCGACACATGGCTTCCTGTTCCAGAGCCTGCATTGAAACCGCATCTTCATCTTTAATATGGTCAAAACCAAGCAAGTGTAGCGTGGCATGAATAATCAAATGCAGACAATGATCCGGAGCAGACAAGCCGAGGCGATTCGCTTCCTGCGTTATAAATGGCACCGATAACGCGATATCGCCCAGCGACTCGGAAAAATCATACGGCATCTCCTGCATGGGAAAGGACAATACATCGGTCATTTTATCCATATCACGCCATTGCAGATTCAATGTCTGAATTATCTGATCACTGGCAAAACGGATACATAGATCAGGTTTACAATCCAGCCATCCGGCTACCGCACAAGCGGTGGCGACTGCTTCTTCGATACGTTCCGGTGATTCGAAACCCTCGTCTAAATCTTCGTCGACAACAATATCAACCATGGGTTGGGCCTTCTTCACGATCCTCATATGCATTCACGATTTTCTCAACCAACTGGTGGCGCACCACGTCCCGGCTACTCAACCTACAGATGCCGATATCATTGACGTGCTCCAGAACCTGTAGCGCATGCAACAACCCACTCTTCTGATGGCGGGGTAAATCGACCTGGGTAACATCACCGGTCACCACCATTTTGGCACCAAAGCCCAAACGCGTAAGAAACATTTTCATCTGCTCGGGCGTAGTATTCTGTGCTTCATCCAGAATCACAAAGGCATCATTGAGTGTGCGCCCGCGCATATAGGCCAGCGGCGCCACTTCAATACGGCCCTGTTCAAGCAGGGCATTCATTTTTTCAACGCCCAGCATATCCGCCATCGCGTCATACAGAGGGCGCAGATAGGGATCGACTTTCTGCTGCAAATCACCGGGCAGGAATCCCAGCCGTTCTCCCGCTTCCACTGCAGGGCGGGTAAGAATAATACGCTCCACCCGATTTCCATTCATTGCAGCAACAGCCGCCGCCACAGCAAGATAGGTTTTGCCGGAACCTGCTGGTCCGACGGCAAGTGTCAGTATCTTGTCTTGAATGGCGTTCAGATAGGCCCTCTGATTCGGTGTCTTGCCACTGATATGCCGACGGCCGGCAATAACACACGCTTGCCCGTGATCATCCTCCCCGGCTTCAAGTGTTGCATCACGGCCATCATCACGCAAAACACCCTCCACATCGACATCGGTAAATTCACCAGGCTGTTTCGCAGACAATCTCAGCAACCGACGCATCGCCTGACCAGCAGCATTGGCTCGCTCACCTTCGATTTGCCATTGGCCGGGTCGCCCCAGGAAATGGACCTGATAAAACTGTTCCACACGCTTCAATACCCAGTTGTCGGCACCACATAGATTTTTCAGTACAGATGGCTCAAGTGCTTCGAGATGCAGAGGAATATTCATAATAAAACCGTCATATGGTGTATCATGCACTCAGTCGTCGGTAAGAATCAACTGACCGCGTAACGACTGGCCATAGGCCTCAACAATTCGCATTGGCATAATCTGTCCAATTTGGCGTGGGTTCCCCCTGAAATGCACGATTTTGAAATCAGGCGTGCGGCCCTGCATATCCCCCGAATTGCGGCTCGCTTTTTCGACCAGCACATTTACTGTCCGGCCAAGCTGCCGCTGCATCGCTTGCCGAGTCTGCTCGCGCATCAATGATAACAGCGTTTGCAAACGTGCATCCTTCACGGCTTCAGGTACATTATCCTCGGATTTGGCAGCAGGCGTTCCTGGTCGAGGGCTATACTTGAAACAAAAGGCAGAGTCGTAACCGACCCGCCGAACCAGTTCCAGCGTATCATCGAAATCAGTATCGGTTTCGCCCGGATAACCCACAATAAAATCAGATGAGAGTGCAAGGTCGGGACAGCGTTCACGCAACTCGTCTATCGTCCGGAAATAAGTAGCACGGTCATGTCCCCGGTGCATCGCTTTCAATAGAGCATCCGAGCCGCTTTGCACAGGCAGATGTAGATAAGGCATCAATTGCGAAATCTCTCCGAATGCAACACATAACTCCTGTGTCATTTCCATCGGGTGGCTGGTGGTAAAACGTAGGCGCTTCAGCCCTTCCAGTTCGGCGACAGCATACAACAACATGGTAAAGTCCCATTCTTCGCCATTCGGCCCCAAGCCCCGGTAACCATTTACATTCTGACCCAGCAGACTGATCTCCACCGCCCCTACGGCAAGCAAATGGCTGCATTCTGCCAAAATATCCTTCACCGGACGGGATAATTCAGGTCCGCGCGTATAGGGAACAACACAGAAGGTGCAAAATTTGTCACAACCCTCCATGATCGTCACAAAACCGGAAATACCATGGCTTTCCACTTTTGGCAGGT
>CAZBEN010000068.1:0-6004 GCA_964490955.1 uncultured Zetaproteobacteria bacterium
GTGATTTTGAAAGAATCTGATGCTCCGAAAAAACCGTTCCGATGGAGGCCGGCGCAATAGCACGAATCTGATCGGCTTGTGTGAAAATAACTAACCCGGGGAATATGCATCAGGGATGGGGGGATAGGGAAACATATTCACCCGGGTCAGTAATTGTCGAGTAATCTCGCGAGATTAACATCAAGATGCAGCAACAATGCTGCTAAAGCTCGGACAATAGCGTGAATCATGATATGGCAGTGGATAAAAAATGTGATCTGCGTCATAAAATACGTATGACTGAACCGGCACTGCTTGCGAAGATTGACTTCGCAACCCGTGCCCGCAGAGTTTTACCCAAACGCGCATGGATTTTTTTCCGCCGCGTTGTTTCTTTCATGTTAACGAAAAGGATTGATTCATGACCCGAACACAGAAACAGCTCGGACTATTCAGCCTGCTGATCGCTACCGACCAGCTATCCAAATGGTGGATTCAGCAACCGGACTTCCATGCCTTTATCGTGATTGACGGTTTTTTCAATATTATCCGCGCCTACAACCCCGGTGTGGCATTTTCGATATTTGCCGATCTGCCTGCGTCGCTGCGCCAGTGGCTGCTGCCGGGCATCACCATCGGTATTGCCATCGCCGTGCTGTTCTGGTGGTGGCAGGAACGCCGACATACCGGCATCACCTCCTGGCTGCTGGTGCTCATTCTGACCGGTGCAGTCGGCAATATCTGGGATCGAATCCAGCTGGGATACGTGGTCGATTTTATCGACTGGTATGTGCGCATTGGCGGAAGCGAATACCACTGGCCCGCTTTCAACATTGCCGATGCCTGCATCTCGGTTGCCGTTGTGCTGCTGCTGATCACCGGCTTCAGAAAAAACTGATCAACCGTATGCCAGCACAAAACGGAAGATCAGGGTTTTCCTCCCTGTGCAAATCCTGATGAACGGGCAAGCCTGAATTCCGTCACCCGGTAGAACGACGCAAAAATGCAGCGCTGCGATATGATTTCAACATCTTTACCCAGAGGCTGCGCCAGTTCATCCAGCAATAAACGGATGTCTTCATGCCAGAAACTGTCAAGGAAGGGTTCCAGCCATGTGATCACCCGGCGGATGGGCGAAATACGATACAGCCAGTGCCGTGTCGGTAATTCCCCGTATTCTGTCACAATCAATGAACCACCGGGTTTGAGTATGCGCATACACTCCGAAAGTGTATGTCGTCTCGCTTCAGGCGGCATTTCATGCAACAAAAAAAACAACACAATGGTGGAAAAACTGTCCGACCTGTATCCCAGTTGCTCTGCATTCATGCGCGTGGCGCACAGATCATGTCCGGACTCTACTTTACTCTGTACCAGCTCAAGTTGAACCGGAGCCACATCGGTAATATGCAGCACACCGGGCCGGGTATAGCGAATCAGGTTGGGGGTTAACGAGCCGTACACACAGGTCAGTTGCAGCACCCGCTCCAGAGGTGCCTGTTGCAAACGCTCCAGTGTGGCGTGCATCAGATTTTTATACTGACCGAACAGAATAGCGTTAATAATAAACTGGTGATCAAAAAACCACACGGCTTTCGGCCACAGATAGGCCCACCAGTAATAACGCGCCAGATAGACCGGCATGCCATCCAGAAAGTAGCGGTAAAATTTGAACATCTACGGGCCCGGCCTGTCTGCAACAGATAAACGGGAAGCAAGCCCGGTTTTCATGTCATTTTTTCTTTCCGGCCGGTTTCATGCGGATCCCGAACATCAGCCTGGCCACATCCCTGAAATGCCCGGCATAGTGAATGGTCAGTCCTTCACATACGGAATCCGGCAATTCATCCACATCCACTTCATTGGCAGCCGGCAGAATCACTTCGCTGATACCAAGGCGTCTGGCAGCCAGCAATTTTTCGCGTTCGCCTCCGATTGGAAGTACATCGCCAGTCAGTGTCATTTCTCCCGTCATGGCGATGCGTGCCGGCGCCTGGTCAAGCGCCAGTGACAGCAGTGCGGTGGCCATGGCAATACCGGCACTCGGACCATCTTTCGGCACTGCACCTTCCGGCACATGCATATGCACGAACGCCTTGTCGTAGAACGCTTCATCGGCACCAAAGCGAGCCAGATTCGCCGTAATATAGGAGTAGGCGATTTCCGATGATTCCTGCATCACCTTGCCCAGCTGGCCGGTGATCTTCATGCCGCGCCGGTCACGATGAATTACCGTGGCTTCCAGTGTCAGCGTCGTGCCGCCCATCGCCGTCCAGGCCAGGCCGGTAGACAGGCCGACCCCCTGCTTGATGGCCTGCTCACGAAAACGCGGCTGACCGATATAATCAGCGATATCGGAAACACCGATACGCACCGGGATCGCCTCGCTGCCTTCGGCGGTTTTTTCAGCGGTTGTTTCAGCTAATTTACGTGCCACCTTACGCAGGATTTTTTTCATTAAACCTTCCAGCTGGCGCACACCCGGTTCTCTGGCATAATCCTCCACCAGATGCTGAATCACCGCTTTGGTTAGCGATACTTCGTTACGCGACAATGCATGTTCTTTCAGCTGGGCCGGCCACAGATGTTTGCGGGCAATCTCCACCTTCTCACTGGCCATATAACCGGGCAATCGAATAATTTCGGCACGATCCAGCAAGGGGCGCGGTACAGTATCAAGCTGGTTTGCAGTCAACAGAAACAGCACCTGCGACAAATCGAAACGCACATCCAGATAGTGATCCATGAAATCGGAGTTCTGTTCCGGATCAAGCACTTCGAGCAGAGCTGATGCCGGATCACCACGGAAATCGGAGCCGATCTTGTCCACCTCATCAATCATGATCACCGGATTGGCCACTTCAACCCGTTTCAGCGCCTGTATAATCTTGCCGGGCATGGCTCCGATATAGGTGCGGCGATGACCTTTGATTTCGGCTTCATCCCGCATACCACCAACAGAGAAACGGTAAAACGGGCGCCCTACCGCTTCGGAAATTGCCTTGCCCAGCGAGGTTTTGCCTACCCCCGGAGGCCCGACAAACAGGATGATCGAACCACCCACGGCCTTTTTGCGCGAACCGACAGCAATAAATTCCAGAATACGATCCTTGACGTCCTCAAGACCGGAATGATGTTTGTTCAATGCCCGCGAGGCGCTGTTCAGGTTATAACGCTCACGACATGTTTTCCCCCACGGCAAACAGGTCAGCCAGTCCAGATAACTACGCGTCACACTGTATTCCGGCGATGCTGTTTCCAGCATGGACAGCTTGTTCAGTTCCTCCTCAAAAGCAGCCCGGGCCTCATCACTGAAATCCAGTTTCCCGGCCTTTTTACGAAATTCCCCGACTTCTTTTTCGCGCGGATCTTCATTCATGCCCAGTTCGCGCTGAATTTCCTGCAATTGTTCCTGCAGAAAAAATTTCCTCTGCTGCTCGGAAACCCGCTCATCAATATTTTCGCGGATTTTTGTCTGCACCTTGCTGACATTGAGTTCCTGATTGAGCAGCGACACGACTTTCTTCAAACGCTCAAAAATCGCTTCAGTCTCCAGAATATCCTGTAAATCCTCGCGACTGGCTGTGGTCAGGCTGGCGGCAAAATCGGCCAGCCGGGTTGGCTCATTGACATCAAAGCGTGAGGCGAACATGCGCAGCTCTTCTTCGTACAATGGATTATGTTTGAGCAGCTCCTTGATCGTATTGACGATAGCAACGGTATAGGCACGCAGTGTGATATTATCCTCATAGGATGTTTCAGGTCGGTAATGAGCAAGCACACGAATCGGATTTTCACTGGAAAGGAATCCGTCAATGCGGAAACGGCGCAGACATTCCACAACCAGATGCAAACCGTGCCCCTCAATCTCCACCGCTTTGGCGATGCGGGCGACAACACCGACTTCATACAAATTCTCCGGTGCATAGGATTCGTCTTCATCACGCACCAGCACCAGTCCGACATGCTGCTCATGACTGGCGGCCAGATCGCGGACAAGCTTTCCCATCTCCTCGCCTTCATAAACCAGCGGCACCACAAGGCCGGGAAACAGCGGCCGGTTGGATAATGGAAGCAGTGTCAATTGCGGAGGCAGCGCCTCCTCGGAGCGCACCAGTTGCGCTTCCTTGCTGTCGGAAGTTTCAGATGTTGCATCAAGAACTTCGGGGTCGTGTATCGTCTCTGAATTCATTAGCTCTTTTTAAGGCAAAATTCATTCGATTTCAAGGCTTGACTAACATACTGACTCCCCCACATTTAGCCAATCTGTCACCAAGGAGTTTTGAATGCAGTGGTTCAAAGGCATTTTTCTGTTAATTGTCACCAATTTACTCATCTTTTTTACGCTGGCGATTACCGGCACCATTCTCATCGAAGTGGTATTGCCAAATTTCGGCATCGATCTGCGCGGCTCGGTCGCCACGTATGAATTTGCCTGGGCCATGGTCTTCGGTTTCGGCGGCGCCTTTATTTCACTGTTCCTGTCCAAATGGCTGGCCAAACGCGGCATGCGCATGCAACAGATCACCACCCCGTCCACGCCAAAGGAAAAAATCGTATTCAACACGGTTTCCGAACTGGCCAAACGTGAAGGCATCAAAATGCCGGAAGTCTGGGTATACTGGGATGATGTGCCCAATGCCTTTGCTACGGGCCCTACCCGTAACAATGCCATGGTGGCCGTATCCTCCGGACTGGCCATGAATCTTTCGGACGCCGAACTCAGAGCTGTCATTGCGCATGAAATGGGTCATGTCACCAATGGCGACATGATGGCTACCACCCTGCTTCAGGGACTCATGAATACCTTTGTTTATTTTATCGCCCGCATGATTTCCCGCCCCCTGATGGAGCGTAATTACTGGATGGGTTTTGCCGTGTATATGGCGCTGCAGTTTGTGCTGTCAATTCTGGCCATGATTCCCATCTGCTGGTTTTCCCGCCGCCGTGAATTCCGCGCCGATGCCTTTGCCGCCGGCGCAGTCGGTGCCGCATCCATGGCGTCTGCCCTGCAGAAAATCGAAACACTGTCGCAACAAACGCTGGCTTCGGAGCATCGGGAAGAAGGTATGAGTGATGATGCACTGGCTACGATGAAAATTCACGGTAAATCAACCGGTATATCCCATCTGTTTGCCACCCACCCGCCAACAGCAGCACGCATTGCAGCACTGAAGGCACTACCAAGGCAATAAGTCCCGGAAATAACAGGCAGGAGTCCTGTGCGAAAAACGACACTTGACTCCTGCTCCTGCTCACCCGACCCTGCGAACATGAAACATCAAACCGCAGCCATGCTGGTCATTGGTAACGAAGTGCTCTCCGGGCGCACCCGCGAAGCCAATGCATGGCTGGCTGCGCAGGAACTGTTCAATCGCGGTTGCAAGCTGGGGGAAATCGCCGTCATCCCCGATGTGGAAACAGCCATTGTGTCCAGCCTGAATCGTTTAAGAAATCAATTTGATGCCGTCATCACATCCGGCGGCATCGGCCCCACCCATGATGACATCACCATGGAATCGGTTGCGAAAGCTTTCGGGGTCGGACTGATTGAACATCGTTTCATTGTACAGGCCATGCAGGAATATTATGGCAATGAAGGCTTGAACGACGGCCGCAGACGTATGACCCGCGTGCCTGCTACGGCTTCCCTGATCCGCTGTGAAAAAACCATCGCACCGGGAGCACGTATCGACAACGTCTATGTGCTGGCCGGTGTCCCGGATATTTTCGCCTCGCAACTGACATCGATTCTGGATGATTTCGGCTCAACGCCCTATCAGCGCCATGAAATTGACGTCGCCCTGCCCGAAAGCCTGTTTGCCGCCGGGCTCACCACCATTCAGCAACAATACGACGATGTTGAAATCGGCTCCTATCCGGGCCGCTGCGGCCCCGACCCCTGCGGCAAGATATGTCTGTCCAGCCAGAACCCCGAACGCCTGAAGCAGGCTACAGCTGATGTCGAATCCATGCTAAGAGGTTTATAAAAAACATTCCCCGGGATTACTGCCAAAGCCACCCG
>CAZBEN010000069.1:0-5898 GCA_964490955.1 uncultured Zetaproteobacteria bacterium
TGCATATTGCCATAACGCCGATTCAATAATTTCAGGTGATGACCGCGCTGCGTCAGATCAGCGGCGATCGAATCAGAAAATGCCCCCGGTTCATGCTGCACAATATCGGGCAAAAACTGGTGATGAAAACGCGGTCCGTTCACCCAGTCGGCAGGCAGTGTTTCATCCAGCATAAAACCAAGCGATGCCAGCAGCACCATGGAGATAATACGCGACCCGCCCGGGGTGCCGACAATGAAGGTACGGTTCGGGCCGATAACAAAAGTCGGAGTCATGCTTGAGAGCATGCGTTTACCCGGCGCCACGGCATTGGACACACCCTGCACCAGGCCATAGGCATTGGGCTGACCCGGTTGGGTGGCGAAATCATCCATTTCATCGTTGAGCAGAATACCGGTCGATGGCGACACATAACCGGAACCGAAACCATAGTTAATGGACAGCGTAGCGCTAACCATATTGCCTTCACGATCAATCACCGAAAAATGGGTGGTATCCACGCTGGCACCAATCGGTTCGGCAAAACCTTTCAATTTGCCGGAGGGCGTAGCCCTGTCCATGCGAATGGAATCGCGCAGTTTTTTCAATCGCGCCGGACTGAGATAGTCGCCAGGAATCGCTACAAAATCGGCGTCGCCCAGATGAGCATTACGATCACGATAAGCGCGCTTCATGGTTTCGATCAGCAAATGCGTTCTGTCGGCCTTGCTCAAGGCTTTCAGATGATCGTTTTTCAATTGGCCGAAAATATGCGCCAACGTTAAGCCCCCGGAAGAAGGCAGCGCCGCCGAAACGAAATGGAATCCCTGATAGTCAAATATAACCGGTTGCCGCTCAATGGCATAATACCCGGCCAGATCAGCTTCCCGCATCAGACCACCATCGCGTTTCATATCAGCCACCAGGCGCCCCGCTGTTTCGCCCCGATAAAAATCCTCTGCACCGCCTTTGGCAAAACGGACCAGCGTATCTGCCAGCGCTGGCTGTTTGATGACAGGGCCGGACAGGTAGATGCGGCGAGCCGCATCGTTCAATACCTTGCCACGCCAATCGAGCATACCTTTCAAACGAGTCGATACGGTAAAACCATGCCGTGCCAGACGAATAGCCGGCCGTGTCACCTGAGCACGTTTCAATTTGCCGTAGCGGCTGACCAGATGATCGACGCCGGCGATCAAACCCGGCACGCCTGCCGATTGCGGCCCGTCGATGCTCGACTGATGCTGATACACTTCTCCATGACCAGCCAGCTTCGGTGAGGTTTCACGGGCATCAATCATCACATAGCGTTTATCTTTGGCGATATAGAGTAGAAAAAAACCGCCACCGCCGATACCGGAAGAACCCGGCTCCAGTACGCCCAGTGCCAACGCCGTAGCTGCCGCTGCATCGAAAGCATTACCGCCTTTTTCCAGCATCTCGATTCCTGCTGCAGCAGCCTTTGACTGTGCAGCAACCACCATGTCACGCTGTGGATGCTCCGCGATAGCAGCAGATGGCAACATCAAACATAAGAACAAAAGCCAGCGCTTCATCAAGACACCTTTTCCAGCAAGCGATGAATGCCGGTAGGAAGTGCATACCCTTCGATTGAGCGAACCCAGCGTCCTTCTCCTTCAGGCACAGCATCTGAAACCATCGGGTAGAGATGCAAGCGTCTGTGGGTCAATTGGTGAATGTATATTGGGGTCGAATCAGGCACATCTTCCAGCTCAATAATCGGCGGTGTCCACAGCCCTGCCCATATACCTGAATCAGGACGACGTGTCAGCCAAATACCCTTTTCCGGACAGGTGTGCAGATGTACCTGCCAGTGCACATTTTGAATCGGCACGGCTTTGCACAATTCATCGGCATAAACAACCTGAAAGGCCGAAACGCATTTTTCGTTTACTGGACAGACATCGCAATCAGCGGATTTGGCAGAACACAATGTTGCCCCCAGTTCCATCATGGCCTGATTCCAGTTGGCCGGTTCACCGGACTTGTCAATTGCCTGCTGCGCCAGCGACCACAGCTGTTTGTCTGACGCATCCGCTTGCCCATGCCAGCGTTTCAGCACCCGCTTCACATTGCCATCAAGCACAGGTGTAGCAGTTCCGAAACAGAAGGCGGAGATAGCCCCTGCTGTAGAACGGCCAATGCCGGGAAGGGCCAGAATAGCATCGAATGCAGTGGGGAAACGCCCCTGATGCTCAACGATAATTTGTTGTGCAGTCCGGTGAATAAAACGGGCGCGACGGTAATAACCCAGTCCCTCCCATGCCTTGAGCACATCATCTGTTGTTGCGGCCGCCAGAGCTGCAATGGTCGGGAACTGATTAAACCAGTCCAGGTAGCGAGGCAACACAGTTTTCACCTGTGTCTGTTGCAGCATGATTTCTGAAATCCATATTTTGTAGGGATCATCTGTCTCACGCCATGGCAAACTGCGGGCGTTAAGCTGATACCAGCTTAATAAAGACCTACATCGGGCGGAAGACAAAACGATCCTCAACTACTTCAAACGTGAGATAGAAACTGACCCGATCCAGCCCCCATGCCGTTGGTAATACCTTAAACGGTGCGGCAGCACGAATTGCCTCGATAGCACTTTCATTGATTTGAGGGATCGGACTCGGACGCAAGATTTCCACACCACCCAGTGATCCATCATGCTCAATGGTCAGTTTTATCAGCGCCTGCCGGGCATCAGCCGGAAATTCATTATATCTTGCCTGGCCCGGCCGCCATTGCTCTTCCAGTGCCCGTACCAGTGCATGTGCATAAGGTGCATATTTGACCTCCCTGGTATTAATCGGGATATCGGCTTCACGGTTAAATTTCTGTTTTACACGCCGCTCACGTTCAAAATCTCGCGATAGCTGCGATAGCTGCGCTGACGATGGCATCAGTTTTGATAACGGTACCGGTTTTCTCGGTTTTACACGTTTTTTATGTTTGACCGGTTCGTGTTTCTTGCTGGTTTTCGAGCTGTCCGGCTCAGGGCCGCGCTTGGCCAGCATGCGCGTACGTTGAAGCTTGGACGGTGTCGGAGGCGGTGTTTTAGGTTGGCTCGGGACAGCAGGTCTGGGCCTGTGTGGCTGCCCGGCCATGGGTGCTCTGGCCTGCCGGGTGAGCTTATCCTGCGCATTACGGCTGCTGCCAATGGCATTCTGGTTAGCCATGGTTCGGGTATCTTTAGCCGGTTTTTTGGCCTGTTTCTTTTTATCATCCAGCAGCGTCACATCCATAATCTGCGGCTGTTCTTTTTTCGGCAGTGGTTTGTCATTTTCCACCGTTGTAATCAATACAGCCAACAGGATATGAACAGCCAGAGAGGCCGCGAACGAGAAGCTGAATCGCTTCTGTTGGGGTTTGATGTTAAATTTTCTCATGGCTGTCTTTTTCATTACCCAGTCGACCGGCAATATACCCTGCCAGCGCACCGTTAATCCAGCCGCTGATACAGGATAGCACAAGCAGCGGCGGCAGAGCATAATAAAGTGCTGCTTGCTGAATGAATAAAAACTCGACTGTCACAAACTGGGCAAGCATATGAGCAAGCGCTCCCAGCAAACTAACACCAATCAGACTGATACCCGGAATCCATCGCCATGCTGTAATCATCACCAGCGCCGCACTCAAACCTCCGGCCATACTTATAATAAATGTCGGAGTGAACAGAGTACCAATAAAAAAACTGCCAACGATTACCCGACCGATAGCCAGCGTTACAGCAGCCCTCTGCCCCATCAGCACCAATGCCAACAGTGTCACCAGATTAGCTAGTCCCGGCTTGAACCATGGGCCCAGGCTTGGCAGCGATGCTTCAAAGACATGCAGCCCAATAGCCAGCATCAACAGAGCCAGCCAACGTGATTTTGATTCCAGTTCCGGCAGCGATGGACGTGATAGTGCGATTTGTTTCATGGCTTGTTTATCATGGCTTATTCTACAATTGCATCAAAACCGGACTCAGCATGTCCGCGCAGGGCAATCAGAATCCGGTTAGGTACACATGCAACCATATCACCGGCATGCCGATGCGGGCCTGATAGCACACAGCGTTGCGTTGCACATGGCGAGGCAGCGATACGCGCACCCTGCTCATCAATAACGATTTCGGACAGGCCCAACTCGCCCTCCACCTCTAAATGAATCGGCGGTTCTCCCTTTTGCGGCAACGGATACGTAGCGACCAGTGTATCGGCATGATAAATATCGGCCACCGGCGGCCCCGATGAGATATAGGCCTGAATCATTATCCAGCCAACCGCAATGGTTACCAGAGAGACCAGCAGCAACAAACGATCTGTCCATGTTCCTTTCAGGGTATCAAACATGATTGGCGTGGCCGTGAATGGGCTTTAGGCTTGGCATGTGGCAACACTAACAGCGGAGGCAACATGAACATACTTATCACCGGCGCCAATCGTGGTTTGGGCCTTGGATTTGTCCAACATTATCTGGCTCAGGGGGATTCAGTCTGGGCATGTTACCGCTCTGATCCCGGTAAACTTTCCGATATTCATGCCCGCCATCTGTATCACGTGAAATGGGACATAGCTACAGACGATAGGCCACATGGTGAATTACCTGCTTCGATTGATCTGCTGATCAACAATGCAGGCATCTACGGTCCCGGGAAAGATGGACAATCACTTGAAAATATCACGGTGAATGCCATGCATGATGTATTTAATGTGGACTGTGTTGGACCATTGCGTGTGGTGCAACGACTAAAAAGCCGTGTGATTGCTGCCAAAGGTGTGATTGCCAATATCAGTTCAAAAATGGGTTCCAGTGCAGACAATACCAGTGGCGGCACCTACGCCTACCGCGCTGCCAAAGCCGGACTGGTGATTGTATCCAAATCCATGGCGATGGATTTAGCGCCGTTTGGTGTGCATGTAATTACTCTACATCCGGGCTGGGTGCAGACGGATATGACGCATCAAACCGGCCTGATCGATGTGGATACATCTGTGCAAGGCATGACACAGGTTATAAGTAAGGCCCGTCATTATGGTGCTGGTGACTTTGTCGCTTTTGATGATAAAATTGTGCCCTATTAGTTTCCGGAGGAGCTCAACATGCAAGAATCCATGAATATTCAGGACATTATCAATACTTACGTCATACCGTGGGGCATCAATATTGTGATGGCATTGGCGATATTTGTTGTCGGTCGTTGGATTGCTGGGCTCTTGCTGAACATTGCCGACAAAATGCTCAAAAAAGCCGGCATGGACGACATGCTGGTCAGTTTCGTGCATTCCATTCTCAATGCGCTGCTGCTGTTATTTATTATTATTGCGGCACTCGATCAGCTTGGTGTCGATACCACCTCCTTCATTGCCCTGATTGGTGCGGCGGGACTGGCTGTCGGTCTGGCATTGCAGGGATCATTACAGAATTTTGCTTCCGGTGTTCTACTCATTGTATTCCGCCCGTTCAAAGTCGGCAATTTGATTGAAGCAGCCGGCGTTTCCGGTGTGGTCGAAGAAATCGGTATTTTCAGCACCCGCCTGAAAACAGGCGACAATCGTGAAATCATCGTGCCCAACGGCGCTATTTATGATGGCTCGATCACCAACAATTCAGCCCGCGATACCCGTCGTATCGATATGGTATTCGGCATCGGCTACGATGATGATATCCGCAAGGCCAGGGAGATTATGCAGGGTATTCTGGATGCCGATGAGCGCGTATTCAAAGATCCCGCCCCCCTGATTGCCGTAGCCGAACTGGCCGATTCCAGCGTCAATTTCAATGTTCGCCCATGGGTGAACTCAGGCGATTACTGGGCTGTTAAGTTCGATGTTACCGAGAAAATCAAGCTGGCATTTGATGATGCAGGCATCTCCATCCCCTATCCGCAAATGGATGTACACCTCGACAATTCGGCAGGATAGC
>CAZBEN010000070.1:0-5872 GCA_964490955.1 uncultured Zetaproteobacteria bacterium
CAGCGTGGTATCAATGAAGGGCGGGAAAGTCAGTTTTTGCATTACGTGAAAGCTGCGGGGTAATTAGTTCACTTTGTGGTGGCAGGGTTCTCCTTGTCCCATGCCGGTTGATAAGCAGTGTTAGGCAGGCAGATCATAAACAGGCGTAGATCAAAGGAGGATAAAATGAAAATTATTATGGCAGCAATAGCATTCATGTTCGTGCTATCGACCAGCGCGGGTATTGCATCCGCCCACGATGGAGAACGCGAGGGTTATGAACAACATGAGTCCAAAGATCATGGTGATAAGGACAGGAATGAACATGGCGATAAAGACAGGGATCGTGGGGAACGTCATGCACCGGATTATGAAAAGGTCCATCAAGGGCCTGCAACGGAGTCAGGTGGACACTTCTGGGACTGGTTACCATTCTGAAACCTGGCTATATGACATTTGAGTAGCCTGAGAATGTTTGTGAAAAGGTAAAATCAGTAAGATGAAACGGGGGCATATGCCTCCGTTTCTGTATCTGTGATCCGATATGCAAACTCGATGCTGGATTCGTGCTTGGCCGGGGTTAGCATCGCGCGATGCGTTTTGAACTTGCAGGAGATTTCGAACCACGTGGTGACCAGCCACAGGCGATAGCGGAACTGGTTGAGGGTATTGCAGACGGGCAACGGCACCAGACGTTGCTGGGTGTCACAGGTTCCGGCAAGACCTATACCATGGCTTGTGTGATCGAGTCTACCCAAAAACCCACCTTGATCATGGCTCCGAACAAAACACTGGCTGCTCAGCTATACGGCGAATTCAAACAGTTTTTCCCCGACAATGCTGTTGAATATTTCGTGTCCTATTATGATTACTATCAGCCCGAGGCCTATGTGGCATCAAGTGACACCTATATCGAAAAAGATTCATCCATTAACGAACAGATCGATCGCATGCGTCATGCTGCGACGCGGGCGCTGCTGGAACGCGAGGATGTCATTATTGTGGCATCGGTATCGTGCATTTACGGACTTGGCAGCCCGGAGGCATATTCGGGAATGTTGCTTTATTTTGAGGTGGGCCGGGAGGTGGATCAGCGGGCGGCAATTAATAAACTGGTAGAATTGCAGTATCAGCGCAACGATATGGATTTTCATCGTGGCACCTTCCGCTTGCGCGGTGATGTGCTGGAGATCTATCCGGCTCATGCCGAGGATTTTGCCATTCGGGTGGAATTTTTCGGAGATGAAGTTGACGCGGTAAGCCGTTTTGATCCGTTGACTGGCAAACGAATCGAAGTACTGCATAAATATACCGTGTTTCCGAAAAGTCACTTTGTGACACCCCGTGAGCAACTGCTAAAAGCCATGAATGCCATTCGGGATGAACTGGCCGAACGACTGTCTGAATTACATGATCAGAATATGCTGGTTGAAGCGCAACGACTGGAGCAGCGCACTATTTTCGATCTGGAAATGATTCAGGAAGTGGGTTACTGCACCGGGGTGGAAAATTATTCACGCCATTTAACCGGACGGGCTTCGGGTGTAGCACCGCCGACCCTGCTGGATTATCTGCCAAATAACGCCTTGGTCATGCTTGATGAGTCGCATGTCACCGTGCCGCAGATTGGCGGTATGTTCAAAGGCGACCGTTCCCGCAAGCAGACGCTGGTGGATTTCGGTTTCCGATTACCATCGGCGCTGGATAATCGACCGTTACAATTCCATGAGTTCGAAGCGGTGGTGCCGCAAGCCATTTATATGTCGGCTACGCCTGGCCCGTATGAATTCGAACATTGCGACGGAGTGGTGATTGAACAGATTATCCGACCGACCGGACTGGTTGATCCGGCTGTGGAAGTACGCCCGGCCAGTGCGCAGGTCGATGATTTTGTTTCCGAAGCACAAAAGGTCATTAAAAAAGGCTTTCGCGTGCTGGCAACCTGTTTAACCAAGCGTATGGCCGAGGATTTATCCGAATATCTTAATAATCTGGATATGAAAGTGCGTTATCTACACTCCGATATTGATACGGTGGAGCGTATGGAGATTTTGCGTGATTTACGGTTAGGTGTGTTTGATGTGCTGATTGGCATCAATTTATTGCGCGAAGGCCTTGATTTGCCGGAGGTGGCACTGGTAGCAATTTTTGATGCCGACAAGGAAGGCTTTTTGCGTTCGGAACGTTCACTGACCCAGACGATTGGTCGGGCCGCACGCAATATTGAAGGTTACGTGATTCTGTATGCCGACAAGGTCACCCATTCAATGCGGTGCGCTATGCATGAGACCGAACGCCGGCGCAAGAAGCAATTAGCTTATAATGATGAACACGGCATCACACCGGAAACAGTGAAATCTGAAGTGAAAGACATTCTCGGTTCGGTGTATGAAATGGACTATGGTCATATTCCTGAAGTCGCCGAACCCGAACCGGTGAGCGCCGCCATGAGAAAAATGCGAATTCAGGAACTGGAGCGGTTGATGACGGAAGCAGCGGCTGATCTGCGTTTTGAGGATGCGGCATCCTATCGGGATGAAATATTGAGATTACAAGAGAAGCAGACGCATGATTGAAATGCCTGAAATAAACGACACCTCTATCCGGCGCTGGCTGGGCAGTACCTTTGCCGACAGGGGGAAACGATACTTCAAACAAGGGACGGTGATCAGTGTCGATATTGCAGAGCAGTCCACCGAATTAACAGGTGATGTGCAGGGACGGTTGCGATCTCCTTATACCGTACGTATCCGCTTTACTGATGCCGATATTCAAGGCCGCTGTACCTGCCCGGTCGCGGTCAACTGCAAGCATGTGGCTGCTGTGCTTTATGCATGGATGAATAAGGCGGAGACTGAGGGAGGATTCGAAGAGGATGAGTCGGAACAGGAAGAAACAGTGCCGGTTTCACCCGGGCCGTTCGCTTTCGGGCAGTGGCTGGGGGCGCTGGAGCAGGTCAAGGACGGAAAAATTGCACATCATGAATATCCGGACAGTGTCAAACAGCGTTTACTTTATATCCTTGAAGCGGATGGTGACAAAAATGTGAGGCTGTATTTCATTTCCGCGCGTATCCTGAAATCCGGTGGCTATGGTATATCCCAGCCTTATGAGGCCGCCAATATTCTTACTTATCCGGTTCCCAAGTATGTGCTGGTCGACGATGAGAAGATTCTTAGAGAGGTGGCGACAGATCGTTCACTTTCGTCCATGCACGGTTATCGCATCAAGGGGCCGGAAGGTTTAAGGATACTCAAACGTGTGCTGGCAAGCGGTCGTTGCCACTGGCAAGGCAAGGATACACCGGCACTGAAACGGGGAGACCGGCGTCGAGGGGAATGGGGTTGGCAGCTCAATAGAATGGGTGATCAGCACCTGACGCTACAGATGCCGGATAGCGAGATTATCATTCCCACGTTACCACCGTGGTATATCGATACAAAAATGACTGCATGCGGACCGGTGGAGAGTGGACAGCCAGCCGACGTGGCGGAAATCCTGCTCAATATTGCACCGGTTGGGTTGGATTGCTCGGATGAATCGATTCAGGCCGTGGCCCGCCAGTTGCCGGACGATGTTCCGGCACCTGTCCATCTCCATCATGATTACCGACAAGTAAGACCGGTTGCGATGATAGGGCTTAAATCTGTCAAACTGTCACCCCGCTGGGGTTATCGCGCTCCTGAACAGTGCCATGTTGTCGAACTCATGTTTGATTATGATGGCCGGAATGTACCGTACAGCAGTCAGCCGGAGCCGGTACGCACCATTCGGGGTGATAAAGTGGTCGATTACGCTCGTGATTTGTCATTTGAGAAGCAGATGGCTGAAGCACTTGGGGCTACCGGTCTGTATCCGATACAGGATGATAACCTCTCCGATCAGTATAACCTTTCTGAACATACATTTATGCTGCCGCATGATGATAGCTGGCCGGAATGGATGTTGTATGAAATTCCTGAATTGAAAGCTCAGGGCTTCAATGTTGAAGTTGCCGAAGATTTTGGTTTCAGAATTGAGCATGCCACCGCATGGAATTTGAATCTGGGACAGAATCCGGAGCAGGGCGCGTCAGGCCTTTCAAACAACCTGATGGGGCAGGCCAGCTTTATGGTGACCCTTGATAGAGGTGAAGAGGTTGATCTTATCGATGCGTTGGCGCGCTGGGTGGGCAGCAAGCCGGAGTTGTTGAAAGCGGAATCACTGGTTCAACTCAAAGAGAAAGCCCATGTCCCGTTGCCATTGCCGGATGGTCGTCTGCTGCCTGTACCGGGTGAAATGGTAGCCAATATTTTGCATTTCATGATGGATGTATTTGCCAGCGGTAAAACCGAAGATATTCAACTCTCTGCTCCACAGATGCTGGCGCTGGAAACGAGTATCGGCGAATCGGAAGTACCCGTGCGTATCAACAGCAGTGTCTGGTTGAAGCAAATGAAGCAGCTGGTGGATATCGGCAATATACCCGTTTGTGATGTACCGGAAACCCTGCAGGCGGAGTTACGCGATTATCAGTGCGAAGGCTTGAACTGGATGCAGTTTCTGCGGCAGATGGGTTTGGCCGGTATTCTGGCCGATGATATGGGTTTGGGGAAAACGGTGCAGGCTCTGGCCCATATTTTGAAAGAGAAAGAAGACGGTCGTTTAGAGTATCCGGCGCTGGTACTTGCGCCCACCAGTCTGATGCATAACTGGCGGCGCGAAGCGGAGAAATTCACGCCTGGATTATCTGTGCTGGTGTTGCATGGCCCGGAACGTGGTCAACATTTTGATCAACTGGCCGGTTACGATCTGGTATTGACGACTTACCCGTTGTTGGCACGTGATTACGAGACGCTGGAAAAACAAAACTGGTATATGCTGATTCTCGATGAGGCACAGTATATTAAGAACCCGGGTGCCAAAGTGTCCCGGCTGGTGCGTAAATTGCATGCGGCACATAAGTTGTGCATGACCGGTACTCCGATGGAAAATCATCTGGGTGAGTTGTGGGCCCAGTTTGATTTTCTGATGCCGGGTTACCTGCATGATATGCGCGGCTTTTCAAAATTATTTCGCAAACCGATTGAAATACAGGGTGATGCGGCGCGTCAGGATGCACTGAATGTGCGATTGCGTCCGTTTATGCTCAGGCGGGGCAAGGAAGATGTGGCTCTCGAATTGCCACCAAAAACAGAAATGATTCGCAGTATTGAAATCGAGGGAGCGCAGCGGGAACTGTATGAAAGTGTTCGGCTTGCCATGCAGAAAAGGGTGCGCGATGCCATGACGATGATGGGGTCGGGGCAAAGCCAGATTGTGGTGCTGGATGCATTGCTGAAAATGCGTCAGGTATGCTGTGATCCGCGTTTGGTTCAGGGTTTACAGGGGGAACCCCCCGTTTCAGCCAAGTTGCAAATGCTGATGGAAATGCTGCCCGAGATGATCGAAGAGGGCAGGCGCGTACTGTTATTCTCCCAGTTTACCTCCATGTTGAAACTGATTGAACAAGAAGTCAGCCGGCATCAAATTGCCTATGTTAAGCTGACGGGCCAGACACAGAATCGGCAGACGCCGATTGAGTCTTTTCAGAATGGAGAAGTGCCGCTGTTTCTGATCAGTCTTAAAGCCGGTGGTGTCGGCTTGAACCTGACTGCTGCCGATACGGTTATTCACTATGATCCATGGTGGAATCCGGCAGCTGAAACCCAGGCCACCGATCGGGCCCATCGTATTGGTCAGGATAAAGCGGTCTTTGTGTATAAATTGATCACTGAAGGTACGGTGGAAGAGAAAATTCTTGAACTTCAGGAACGCAAACGCGAACTGGCGAATGCGATCTATCAGAAAGATGCCGGCAAAAAACCGTTATGGACACCAGAAGAACTTGATGGGCTGTTTGCTCCGCTAAGCT
>CAZBEN010000071.1:0-5769 GCA_964490955.1 uncultured Zetaproteobacteria bacterium
AGCCCGACGAGCTACCACTGCTCCACCCCGCGTCAGGGAGGCCGAACTATAGGGGGCGCTTTGTCCGTGTCAACAGCTTGAAAGCGATATATTTTTCACTCGATATTGACCACAGTCGGGGTGAATTTACAATCCCGTGCCTGTGCCTGCAGCACTGATTTCTTTCTCACAAGGATAAGCCTTATTTCCAGCAGACCTTCACTGATATTATTTGATTGCGATGGCACGCTGACCGATTCGCATGGCGTGATCGTGCGGGCTATGCAGCATGCATTTGTCGCTAACGGATTGCCGGAACCCGCTGCCAATGCGGTTCGTGAGGTCATTGGTTTGTCTTTGAGCAGGGCGGTATCGGGTCTTATGAATGAGGAGTTGCAAATCGATGCTCCTCTGTATCAACATATAACGCAGGCGTATCGTGATTATTACCACCTGGCGGAAAAGGACATTGAATTGTTTCCGGATGTGAAAGAAACGCTGGAAGTGCTGTGCTCCCGCGGTTACTGGCTTGGGGTAGTGACAGGGAAGTCCAGAGCCGGGCTGTTGCGAGTACTGGAATCATTTGAACTGGGTGATCTTTTTTATGTGTGGCGAACAGCTGATTGCACCCATTCCAAACCACACCCGGCGATGGTGCTGGAATGTATGTTGGAGCTGGGCGTTCCGGCAGATCGGACATGGGTGGTGGGGGATGCCTGTTTTGATATGCAGATGGCTGTTGCCGCCGAAGTCGAGGCTTTGGGTGTGTCGTTTGGTGTTGCTTCTTCCGATGAACTCTTACAAGCGAGAGCTCGAAGGGTCGTGAACGATTTTGCCGAATTGCTGGCGTATTTTCCCCGCTTGCCAGATTAGGTGCTATAATTCACGATAGCTGCTGTATTCTGTCCGTGTTCGTCAGATTGCCAACGCTGGGCGAAGGATGCATTCGAAAGGAGTTTTTATGTCCAAAGGTATTGCCAAAACAGTACGTTATAGTTTAATCGTTGTAGGGCTTGTCATTGTTGCCCTGCTTGCCGCACCATTTTTTATTGATGTGAATGTCTACAAAAATCAGATTGAACAGACCGTTGAGGATGCAACAGGGCGGCAATTGAAAATCGGCAATATGAAAGCTTCACTATTTCCCTGGGTGGGTGTTGAGCTGGATGATGTGCATCTGGCCAACCGCCTCGGTTATGCCAAACGTGATTTCCTGAGCGTCAAACGGCTGCATGTGAAACTGGCTCTGCTGCCATTGTTCTCCAAAAACGTCGAAATCAAACACTTTGAAGTGGTAACACCGGTAATTTATCTGGAACGGCGCAGTAATGGTGAAACCAACTGGGGTGATCTTGTTACATCCGACGACGGAAATAAGGCCCAGGCATCCGGTGCTGCGCAGCCTTCTCAATCTTCACCCGCCGCCCCGGCACTGGCCGCCTTGCAGGCAGAGTCGCTGAGCCTCACGGATGGTGAGATCACCTGGGTGGATGCGAAGGCAAAACCTGTTGTGTTGTCTGAACTGAACGTAGCCCTGCAGGATGTCCAGTTAAAACGACCGGTTTCCGTGCAGGTGTCAGGAAAACTATCCGGCAATGCTTTTGAGCTGGATGCCAACATTGGGCCATTGGGTGACCTTGCCAAAATCGATCCCGTATCATTACCTGTACAAGGACATTTGAAGGCGGAAAATATCCGTTTGCAACCATTCCGGAATATGATTAGCGGCTGGCCGGAGCAACTGGGTGATATTGGCAAGGCTTCAGTCGGTATTTCAGCCCAAATGGAACAGCGTCCTGATGGTATCCGGCTGGGAGAAGGTGAATTGCAACTGAAAGCGGCGCATTCACTTGCCCTGAGCTGGAACATTGAAATGCCGAAGGCGGATCAGCTGAAAGTGAGTCAGGCTTCACTGGCTGTTGATGGAAAAAAACTGATTGATATCAAGGGAAGCGCACAAAATCTGGCAACAAACCCGACAATGAAATTGCATATTGAAAGCCAGCCCATTACCCGGGCCTGGCTGGCTGCTTTTGTACCGAATCTGAATGCGATGTATGCCGGCCATCCGGCACCGTGGAAACAGCTGAAATTCAACACGTCAGTTGTGGGTGGCAGCAAACAAATGGATATCCGCGATTTACAGCTCATGCTTGATGGTGACCTGCTGCGGGCAACGGGCGTGGTGGTGTTTAAAGGGCCGGATATTCGCCTGCGTATGTCGGCCAAACAGTTGCATGTCGATCCATGGTTGCCGCAGGGCAAACAGGAACAGCTGGCTGCAAAAAGCGAAAGACTGTCTATTATCAGCGAAGCTATTGCCGCTAATGCAACTGAGGCCGAGCCTGATTTGCGTTTCCTGAAAAGCTGGATTGTGACATCGAAGCTGAAGGTGGGAACGTTATTTATGCGTGGTCTGCAGATGAGGAATTTTGCAGCAACCATCAATGGCTCGAAGGGACGCTTTGATTTAAATCCGCTCAGCTTTAACCTTGCCGGCGGCAAAGTTACTGAAAAAGCCAGTCTTAATGTGGCATCTTATCCGGTTAGATGGAAAGAGTCGGTACATATCACCGGTGTGCAGGCAGGCCCGCTGCTCAAGGCACTGGCGAATACAGATAGACTGACAGGAACCATGTCCATGGACACCAGCCTCAGGGCTGCCGGATTAACCCAGGCTGCAGTAAAAACACTCAACGGGCGCGGTAATGTGTTATTCAAGGACGGTAAGCTCAAGGGCTTCGATATCGCCGGAGCACTTCGCAAGTTCACCAATCCGACGGCCTACAAACAGGGGCCGCAGGAGACGGATTTCGCCCGTCTGTCCGGCAGCTTCAAAATCAGGGGCGGTATGGTAGATAATCAGGATTTGTTCATGGCCTCTCCATTGTTACGTGTGACAGGTAAGGGCACGGCAAATCTGGTGAACAAGACGATGGATTATCGTGTTACACCACGTGTGGTCGGTACCCTGAAAGGGCAGGGCGGTTCGATTCTAGCCAAAGGGCTATCAGTGCCGCTGCGTATTACCGGGTCTTTTGAATCGCCAAAAGTCAGGCCTGAAATCAATGCCAAAACATTAATTAATAATGCACCGGCCTTGTTAAACAAAGGTAAAATTGGTGGTGGCCTGGGTAAAATTCTGGGCGGTGGTGCGAAAGGCAGCGCGCCAGCCAAACCGGGTGGAGCAAAGATTAAGCCGGCTCAGCCCGGACCTTCACAGCAGAACCCTCTCAAGGGACTTGGGGGCGTGATTCCGGGGTTTTAAGGGCACGCTGAAAAACTACGCCCGTGTGGCTTTTCAGCGCAAAAAGGCAAAAGCGTATTTTTGTTTGCTAGGGTCTGTTCACCCATGGCTTGAACGGATGCTCTGACTTTTTCAGGGCATCCTTAAAATTCGAAGGAAGGGAACAAAACTTGCATCGATTTGAACATCTTCGCCTGCATCCCGAACGCCCTCAGATCAGACAGATTCGCCGGGCTGCAGAACTGTTAAGGGACGGGTTGTTTGTTGTCGTACCAACGGATACTTCTTATGTGTTGATGTGTCGACCACAGGCAACAGATGCGATAGCCGACATACTCAAATTGCGGCAACTGGATGATTCGCATTTGTGGTCGGTTGTTTGTGCTGACCTGTCTCAGGCAGCAACCTGTGCGCGCATGGATAACCGGGCCCATCGAATTGTGAAGCGGTGTTTGCCGGGCGCCTATACTTTTATCCTGCCAGCCTGTTCGTCACTACCGCGCCGCATCTTTGGCAAACGTCGCGATGTTGGCGTTCGGATTCCGGATCATCCTGTTTGTCATTTGTTGCTGGAAGTGTGTGGGGAAATATTACTGAGTACGACACTAGAGTTTCCGGGCGATGACTGTCCTGCTTTTGATCCGGATGAATTTGTTCCGCGTTTAAAACATTTATCATGTGCGGTGCTGGATGTGGGGTGGGGTGGCATGACGCCGACTACAGTAGTGGATTTATGTGAGGATGAGCCTTTGGTGCTGCGTCAGGGAGCAGGGAATTGGCCTGCCTGATACAGTATTCGGTCTAGGGCCTGTTCACACTAATTTACTGGGTTGGTATCAATGCTGCTGGTGATTCATGAACAATGAACTAGGTTTGCGGAAAAGTACCTGAGGGGAAATTATGAAATCATTTTTTGAAAAAATGTTATGGAGCTCGCGTTATATGACACTGCTGGCGGTCTGGTCCTGTATTGTCGGCATGGCGCTGCTGTTTACACTCTCAGCCATTGATATGGGTAAACTGCTGATCGAATTTGTTAATGTGTATGCCCTTGGCCATGAGCAACCCGGTTTCCATACAGCAGTGGTGAGTCACGTGATTACTGCGGTGGATGACTTTCTGCTGGCCATGGTTTTGTTGATCTTCGGTCTTGGTGTATATGAACTGCATATCGATTCACTTGAGTGTGCCCGCAACAATCCTGCTGCCGGCAAGCTTTTGCAGATTGAGTCTCTGGATGACCTGAAAGACCGCCTGGGAAAAGTGATTCTGATGATCCTTATTGTTGCCTTTTTCAAGAATGTGCTGCATGTGACATTCGATAACCCTCTCAATATTCTCTATATGGGTGCTGGTATTTTTCTTGTTGCTCTGGCGCTTTATTTCGGACACAAGGCCAGCAGTGATCACTAAACCGGCTGAATCCAGGCAATGAATCAGCACATTATCTGGCAGCGAGCCCTTGATGCCGGGCTGTTTATCTCCACGATCGGGGCAGTTGCAGTTACCTTTTTAGATGGTGATACCCCTGAATGGGTGCTGGTGGCAGTACTGGTCAGTTTTGTGGTTATGTTTTTTGTGCGCTGGTGGATTGATGATGATCGCAAGGTCTGGATGAAGTCAAACTGGCTGGATCTGGTTGTTATTGTACTGCTCTCCTCGCCAATTCTGCGTATGTTGATGGCCTTGCGACTTGCCCACCTGCTTCCCGCCTTGAGGGTGGGGGCATTAATACGCGCCAACAAAGATCGGTTGATTCGCCTGATGCTGTTTTCCGGCGATAGCCTGCCTGTAGCTATGGCTATGGTGTTTGGGCTTGTGTTTGTTTTCGGTACCACGACATTCCTGTTTGAACATGGGCAGAACCCTCAGTTTAACGAGTTGCCGGATGGACTGTGGTGGGCTTTTGTAACATTAACCACAGTTGGTTATGGCGATGTTGTTCCGATGACACCCGGAGGGCGGATGATAGCTGTGATGACAATGGTTTTTGGTGTCATCGTTTATTCACTGGTGGTGGCTAATTTAACAGTGTTTCTGGAAGAATATGGCCGCAAGCAAGCGGCTGGAAATCATCAGGATGGACAACATACAGGCCATCAACCCGAAAAGATCAGGCAGGATCACCAGTAGTAACCTGATTATATATTCCTAGTTGTTGATATATTCCTGAAGCCTCGCGATCAGGGCTTCTTTTTCATCAAGCATCAGCGCCACCATATCACGCACTGAAACGATGCCGATGAAGTGTTCTCCATCAAACACGATCAGATGCCGGCAACGATTTTCCTTCATCAAATCGAGGCAGCGAATCACATCTTCGCCCGGGCCTACTGTTACCAATGACTCATCAGTTACATCACCTACATTGATCTCAGCGGGATCCAGCCCTTCGCCTATGACACGCATCATCAGATCACGTTCGGTGAAAATGCCTTTGATGCCATAAGCGCCGGTTACAACCAGTGAACCGATATAGCGTTCGGTCATTTGTTTTGCCGCATCCAGTGTAGAGGCATTTTCGTCAATGGTGGCTACATTGT
>CAZBEN010000072.1:0-5764 GCA_964490955.1 uncultured Zetaproteobacteria bacterium
AATAAACCACACATTACGCATCTTGGCATAACGCCCGTGTGGCATCAGACAGCGGCTTTCATCACCTTCAACCACCAGCGTGTCCAGCACCAGTTCGCCGCCGCTGTTCAATAGCGATTTCAGTTCAACAAGATGATCAATCGGCGAGCGGCGGTGGTAGAGAATCCCCATGGAAAACACGGTATCGAAACAGCCCATATTGGCGGGCATTGCTTCAATGCCGACCGGCAGGATAAATGCCGGTGCATCGGGCTGGTAGCGTTTGATGGCTGCAAATTGCATGGAAAACAGCGGTGTAGGATCAATCCCGAGTGCCAGTTCGGCGCCTGCCTCCAGCATACGCCAGAGGTGATAGCCGGAACCACAGCCGACATCGAGTACCGAACGCCCCTGTAGCGGGCTGATAGCATCTTTCAGGCGATCCCATTTCCAGTCTGAACGCCACTCGGTATCGATATGCACGCCAAACAGTTCAAACGGGCCCTTTCGCCACGGGTGCATCTGTTGCAGTGCTGATTCGATGGTTTCTGCTGGTATTGATGTATCGGCAGCAGTTCCGATTTTCACTGCCGGGGTATCCAGACAGATTTTCGAAGGCATGACATCTGGCAAGGCTTCAAAGCCGTTTTGCCAGCGATTCAGGTCGCCATGCCTAAGGATGTTTTGCCAACCCGTTTCATTTACCGCCAGCAGTTCATCTGTAAAGTCAGCCAGTGGTGAGTTGGACAGATTTTTTTTCAGTTTTGTCGATTCTCGTTGCTGGTATTCCCTCATTTCACGGCGATCATTGAAACAAAATTAAAACACTGGAACCATGTGTTCGATGTTGAAAAGCCGGCCTGCATCAAGCGGGCATGATGCACAGTTTGCGTTTCCGGTATCAGCACATGTTCAAGCGCTGTACGTTTGCGGCTGATCTCCATATCCGAATATCCCTGCGCCCGTTTGAACGCCTCATGCAGTTCGGTTTGTCGACGGTTTTCATCAGCATCATCAAAAGCAATTTTCTCGGAGAGGATCAGTACACCGCCCTCATGTAACCCTTCATAAATATCCGTAATTAGTCCGAGTCGTTCCTCTTTGGCGATAAATTGCAGTACGAAATTTAATACCACCACTGAAGCATTTTCGATGTCTGTCTCCAGGATGTCCTGACAAAGAATTTCCACGGCTTCGCCCTGAAGCATTGTCTTGCAGCGATCAACCATGGCAGGGGAGCTATCGACCCCGATAATGTGGCATGCCTTGCCGGTGGCACCGCGATTCAAAGCCATCGTGGCAGCGCCAAGCGAACAGCCCAGATCGTACAGTCGGGTTCCGTCCTGCGCATATTCGTGAGCCAACAATTCCACCATCTGTAAGGTCTGTCCGTAACCGGGCACGGAGCGACTGACCATGTCGGCAAAAACGCGCGCTACCTTGTCATCAAAGGTAAATCCGTTGCTGTGAATGTTCGAGGTATAAATAGAGTCATGATGCATGGCGGCCAAGCCTGAATTATTCCGCTTTGATGTCCAATTCATTCGACAGCCAATCCCTCGCAGGGTCAGGATATCTTGACGGTAATGTCATTCAGTTTGTCGGCAGCCAGGGCGAGACTGTCAGCACCATTGGACATATGCCGATAGATTTCCCGATGTTTGAATATATCAATCATGGTGAGCGCCAGTTGATGATGTTCGGAACCCCCATCATCACCGGGCACCTTCTCCAGCACGACATCGGGATGAAAGAGGTGTGCAATGGCTTGTCTGTATACGCGTTCGACCCGGCGTTCAGCTTTGCGTGCAGCCAGCGCGTCATCTTCAGCATGGGCAGGGTTGCTGGACAGCATGGCAAAGCCACGATGCAGCGCTTCGGTACCACCTCTTAATTCAATCGCCATTTCGAGCATATACTGATCCGGTCGTAAATCGAGCACTTCCAGTTCCCGTACAGTTGTTTTGGCATAGTTTATGATCTCGTCAATGCTGGTTATTGCATCGAGAATATCTTCCCTGTCCATTGGCGTAGTAAACGCCCTGTTAAGGATTTTTCTGTTGCGTTGCTTGAGTTCATCGCCGTGTTTCTCCATGTGGCGAATCTGATCTGCCTTGCTGGCATCACCGTTCTCCATATAGGTCACAAATACAGCCATGGTTTGTACGCAGAGTTCGCACTGTTCATTGATCAGGGAGAAAAAATCTGGCATCGGCGGAATAATCTTGTCGATCATCTTTTTCAACGATATGGGGGCGAATGTGTTCATGTGAATAACCTCTTAGCTTCCCAGCAGAAGCAGTTGTCCCAGCAGCAGATAACTCACTGCGGCAATGATAGCAGCGCCCGGAATGGTAATAATCCAGGTGCTGACTATATCTCCGGCTTTAGCCCAGCGTACGGCGCGCGGACGCTCGGATGCGCCAATGCCCATAATTGATGAGCTGACCACATGGGTTGTGGATACAGGGCCGCCCAGCATGGCGGCAGAAAAAATGATCACACCGGCAGTGATCTGGGTGTTCACGGCATGCAGGGGACGAATCTTGTAAATGCCGAAGCCGACAGTTCTCACGATACGCCAGCCGCCGGAGATAATACCCAGCGTGATGGCTACAGCGCACAACAGTACGACCCAGAAGGGCACTTCAAATTGTGGAATAAACCCGCCCAGCACCAGCACCAGCGTAATCACCCCCATGCTTTTCTGGGCATCGTTGGCACCATGGGCAAAAGCCAGCGCTGCCGTGGTGAAAAACTGACTGCGGCGGAGGTTTCGGTTCATCTGCGGGCGGGCACCGCGTAGCAGGATGCCCGTCCAGCGATGAATCATAAAACCGACCCAGAAACCGATCACCGGACTGATCAGCAGTGCAAACAGTACTTTGAAGACGCCGATCACATGTCCATTAGCCAGTTCATTCAGGCCCCATACGATATGTTCATTACCGGCGGAAATGAGCACAGCGCCGATTAAACCGCCAACCAGAGCGTGCGAGGACGATGAGGGGATACCGAATCGCCAGGTGATGATGTTCCAGAACACTGCCGCGATTACACCGCATAAGATAATGACCGTGGCCGGAAGTGCTTGCAGCTCGGAAATATCGACAAAGTTGCCAATGGTATCGGCGACTGCCGTACCGCCGAGTAGTGGGCCGAGAAATTCAAAGAAACCGACCACCAGCACAGCCTGAGCCGGTGTCATGGCACGTGATGCGATGACCGTGGCAATGACATTGGAGGCATCATGAAACCCGTTGGTGTAATCAAACACCACCAGCACAATCACTGTTGCAGCTGCGATTATGAACAGATTATCCATCATGTATCTCCTGTTCGGAGCTAGATTATACGCTTTCTTCATACGGAAGGGTAATTGAGACTGCAAAATCAAAATTGCAATGAAATGACTGTCCCGCTACATGGTTGCCCGAATCCCTGTCTTCTATACCATGCGGGATGAGTGCAAGGAATGAGCCACATCTGTGCGTGAAAGCATGCCAGCCAGCCGGCGTTCATAGTTCAGAATAGGGATATGGCTGATTCCCTTATTGGTGAATATCGAGACTGCTTCGCTGACATGTGCATCTTCCTCCAGGGTAATGACTGGAGATACCATCAATTGCCCGACCACTTCGGCTTTGTTCGAGCTTATTCCTGACGTGGGTTTAATCAGTGTTTTCAGACGCTCTTCAATCGTTTCTCCGGGAAAATGAGCGGCTTCCTGCTTGAAATCACTGACGGTGATGATGCCTTTTACCCGCTGAACCTTGCTGATAACCGGAAGACTTTTGATGTTGTGCTGCTGCATCAGTGTCCAGGCATCTTTCAGGCTGTCACCAAATTCAACAGTAATGACCTGATGAGTCATAATATCCCGGCATACCATATTTCCCAGGCTGCGTTTATGGGCGAAGGAAGTAGCGCGAGTATAGATATCATTTAAATCTTCAATGGTTACGTCAATGTAGGTATTGATCTCCTGTAATGCGCTGTTCAGGTCATCATTCGAAAACGAGGAGGTATTTGGTAGGTCATACTCTTCATATTTGTCAGAATAGGGTATAAATGCTTTGCCTTGTCGCCTTTGTGCAAGCAGCACACGTGTTAACCAGACAGAACCACCCAGAATCAACACATTCAGCCCGACAGGGATCAGTACGTAGAGATAACCCAGTGATTGAACCTGCTCACCACCGATCACTGCGACCAATGCGGCGGCACCACCGGGCGGATGCAGGCAATTCAATTGGTGCATGGCAAAAATAGCCAGCCCTACCGCCAATCCGCTGGCCAAAAACAGATCGGGAACCCATGCTGCACAGGCAACGCCTACGGCAGCGGATACCAGATGCCCACC
The DNA here is from genome assembly GCA_964490955.1 of uncultured Zetaproteobacteria bacterium. Classification (GTDB taxonomy): domain Bacteria; phylum Pseudomonadota; class Zetaproteobacteria; order Mariprofundales; family Mariprofundaceae; genus Mariprofundus. The sequence goes on from CAZBEN010000072.1 coordinate 4,343, forward strand.
AACAAATGACCAGGGGCGGGTTAACGGACTGTGCGGTGCGGCATAGAGCAATACAGCAGCAGCACCCATGGATGCCACGATAAAAGGCAGGGCGGTACTGCCGACAAGGTGGTGGCTGATCCATGCAACCAGCCCTATACCGATAACTGCCCCCGAGGAAGAAATTATAATTTCCTGCTGGGATTGGCGCGGCAACAATTCAGTCAATAATTTTTTCATAAGATGCATGAGATGTGATTCTTTATCATGCGCTGTTCAGAGTAAAGAAGGTATCGAATGAAAGGTCAGTGAAAAAAAAGGGCCGCTTGCGCGACCCTTTGATTGGTTCAGTACGTTTGATTAACGGGGCAGAGTGGTGGTGCCCATCAGGTATTCATCCACAGAGCGGGCACACTGGCGACCTTCGCGAATAGCCCATACGACCAGGGATTGACCACGGCGCATATCGCCGGCGGTGAAGACCTTGTCGATACTGGTGGTGTAATTCTGATCATTGGCAGCGACATTGCCACGACCGTCTTTTTCTACCCCCAGTTCTTCGAGCATGCCTTCATGTACAGGATGTACAAAGCCCATAGCCAGAGTTACCAGTTGCGCCGGTAACGTGAACTCGGAACCTTCGACTTCATTCAGTTTCCACTGACCGTTTTCCTGTTGCCACTCCACGCGAACGCATTCGATGGCTTGTACATTGCCATCGTCATCGCCGATAAAACGCTTGGTGGAAACCTCCCAATCGCGATCACAACCTTCTTCTTGCGAGGTGGATGTGCGCAGCTTCATGGGCCAGTTCGGCCAGGTTGTCAGTTTGTTCGGTTCTGCTTCAGGTTTCGGTAGAATTTCCAGTTGGGCAACAGATTCTGCACCATGACGGTTCGATGTACCGATACAGTCGGAACCGGTATCACCGCCACCGATAACGACGACATGTTTACCAGCGGCAGATATGAATTCATTACCGGGGATATCGTCACCCAATACGCGTTGGGTGTTTTTGGTCAGGAATTCGAGCGCAAAGTGAATACCATTCAGTTCGCGCCCGGGAACCGGCAGGTCGCGTGGCTTCTCAGAGCCTCCGCTCAGCACGACAGCGTCGAAATTATTAAGCAATTCCTTGGCAGAGATATTGCCGCCGATATGGGAATTAACGCGGAACTCCACGCCTTCGGCACGCATTTGTGCCATGCGGCGGTCGATCACGGATTTATCGAACTTGAAGTTCGGGATTCCATAACGCATCAGGCCCCCAATGCGGTTGTTCTTTTCAAATACGACCACATCATGACCGGCACGGGCCAGTTGCTGGGCGGCGGACATGCCGGCAGGACCGGAACCGACAATGGCAACGCGTTTGCCGGTTTTGATTTCGGCAATTTGCGGGGTAATCCATTCGTTCTGCCAGCCTTTTTCCACGATGGAGAG